>JBCCAW010000079.1:0-15092 GCA_039814655.1 Myxococcota bacterium
CCGCCAAGCACGATGCAGTCGACGGCCGTGGGCCGGTCCCCGAGCAGGTAGCGGGTCTCGCCGAGCTGCGCCTCCGCCGCGTCCATGAGCCGGAGGTACTCGGCCTCGGCCGCCGCCTGCTGCGTGGGCGAGCTGACGCCCGTAGCGCGGCACACGCGGCGGCCCCAGTCGCGGAGCTTGGCCGCCATCGCCTCGTCGCCGCCCGTGGCGTCGAGGCTCAGCAGCGCGTGGTTCTCCTCGTAGCCCCAGCGCCAATGCACCGAGGTCCGGGCGATCCACTCATCGAAGTACTCCTCGAGAGCGTGCACGAGCACGCCCATGGCGCCTTGCGGAAAAAGCGCGCGGTCTGGGAAGCGAGCGTCGAGGGCGCCAAGAACGGGCGTCGTATCGGCCAGCATCCAGTTCTCCGGCGTATGCAGCACGGGGATCTGATGCGTGCCCCCGCGCACGCGGAGCTCTTCGGCGTTCGCCGCGGTCTTCGTCTCGAAGCGGAAGTCCGCGCCGTAGAAGCGCAGCGCGGCGTCGAGCTTCCGGGTGAAGTAGCTCCAGCGCCAGCCATAGAGCACGTAGTGGCCGAGAGGCGGCGGCGGCGTGAGCGGCGCGGCGTTCTTCGCGGGCGTGAACATGGCCCGCGAGCATACGCGGATGTTCGCCGGGACGTGGCGGCTCAGGCCGGCGCGGCGGCGGGGAACCAGCCGCGGGTGCGGTTCGCGAAGGCGACCAGCGAGAGCATGACCGGGACCTCGATGAGCACGCCGACGACCGTCGCGAGCGCGGCGCCAGAAGAGAGGCCGAAGAGGCTGATGGCCACGGCGACGGCGAGCTCGAAGAAGTTCGAGGTGCCGATCATCGCCGCCGGCGCCGCCACGTCGAAGGGCAAGGAGAGCGCGCGGGCGAGGCCGTAGGCGATGGCGAAGATGCCGTAGCTCTGCACGAGGAGCGGGACGGCGATGAGCACCACGCGGCCGGGCTGGGCGAGCAGCGTCTCGGCCTGGAAGCCGAAGAGCAGGACGACGGTGAGCAGCAGCCCCACGATGGACGTCGGCTTGAGCGCCGCGGCGAGGCCCTCGATGGCGTCCGGACCCCGCGCGCGGAGCAGCCGCGAGCGCGTGAGCACGCCGGCGACCAGCGGCACGACGACGAAGATCAGCACGGACGCGACGAGCGTCGCCCAGGGCACCTGCAGGTCCGTCACGCCCAGCAGCAGCCCGGCGAGGGGCGCAAAGGCGAAGACCAGGATGACATCGTTCACCGAAACCTGCACCAGCGTGTAGTTCGCGTCCCCGTCCGTGAGGTGGCTCCAGACGAACACCATGGCGGTGCAGGGCGCGACGCCGAGCAGGATCATGCCTGCGATGTACTGCTGCGCATCTTCCGTGGGCACGAGGCCCGCGAAGACGTGCTCGAAAAAGAGCACGCCGAGCCCGGCCATGGTGAAGGGCTTGACGAGCCAGTTGACGACGAGCGTGAGCGCCAGGCCCTTCGGTTTCTTGCCCACGTCCTTCAGGCAGGAGGGCTCCACCTTGAGCATCATCGGATAGATCATCAGCCAGATCAGCACGGCGACGACCAGGTTGACGCCGGCGACCTCGGCGGCGGCCACGGCCTGAAAGAGCCCGGGTACGAGCAGCCCGAGCCCCACGCCGGCGGCGATGGCCAAGGCGACCCAGAGAGAGAGAAAGCGTTCGAAGATCCCCATCAGCTCACTCCGAGATCACAGCGCGGCGACCAGCGCCTTGAAGAGCGCCACGGCGCCGGGCTCGACGCAGTAACAAACGCGCGGCCCGTCCACCTCGCCCCGGATCAGCCCTGCGGCCTTGAGCTGCTTCAGGTGCTGGGACACCGTCGACTGCGCCAGGGGCAGCTCGTCTACGAGAGCGCCTACGATGCAGCCCTCGTGCTGCACCAAGAGGCGCAGAATCGCGACCCGCGCCGGATGCGCCATGGCCTTGGCCAGCCGCGCGAGCTGCGCATTGGCCTCCTGGGGCTCGGCCGGTACGGGAGGCATGGGCTCCGCCGGCGGGCAGCAGGGCAGATTCGTCGCGGGCAAGGACATGAGCGTTCATCGTCGATATACGATGAGATGTCCGACCGCAACTCCGAACCCCGCTCCGTCGTCCGAGAGCTTGGGGGTCGTCTGTCCCCGACGCCCCGTGTCGCTTGGGCGCTACGGCTCGCGGCGCCGCGACGCAGCCAGCGGCGTGACCGCCACGCTTGCCTGGGCGCGCATCCACTGCCGGGGCGACGCCCCGAACTGCCGGCGAAACTCCCGGCTGAACTGCGAGGGGCTCGCGTATCCGACGTCGGAAGCGGCCTGGCCGACCGTCTCCCCGCCGAGAATCTGCATGGCGGCGTGGTTCAGCCGTAGCGCTTTGATGAACTGCAGAGGCGAGAAGCTCGTGGAGGCCTTGAAGCGCCGGTGAAACACCGCTCGGCTCATGCCCGCCTTCCGCGCGAGGTCATCCACGGAGTGGGACTCCTGCAGGTTCTCGCGCAGATAGCTGACCACCTGCGTAACGTCGTGCGCCGCCCCGTAGGTGTGCCGCACCAGCGCGCCCGCCTGTCCTTCGATGATTGCGAAAAGCAGCTCCCGCAGCCGGCTGCTCGCGAGAACCTGCTGCGCCACGGGGTCGTCGAGAAGCTCGACAAGGCGCGCCAGGGCCTTCGCGAAGCGCTCGTCCACCTGCGCCACGGCGAGACCCGGGGAAAGCGGCTTCGTAGCCGTCGGGACCGCGGCGCGTGCAGCCGCCTCGTACGCGACGAGCGTCTCCGCCATCACGCGGCTGTCCAGGTCGAGAAGCACGCCAAGCACGGGCTCGTCCGACGTGGCGACGACCACTTCGGCCTCGACCGGCAAGGACAGCGTGGCGCAGAGGTAGTGATCTTCGTCGTAGGTGTGCGCGACGCCCCCGAGGTAGGCGCGCTTCTGGCCCTGCACGATGCAGCACATGCTCGCGGGAGAGACGCTCGGCAGCCGGGGAATGGGCTCCTCGATGCGAAAGAGCTCGAGTCCTTCGATGGGCGTCTTCGAGCGGCCCACGGGCCCAACATGGCGCGCGACCAACTCCCGTATCGCCCCCAGCTGCATTCCTGCGGTTGTCGCGGCCGCAGCGGAAGAAGGCAAGCTGAGCGAGACGATCAGGCAACTAAACGAGAGGAACCTGGGCTATTCGGGCGCCGCGCCGAGAGCTATGCCTTGCCTCGAAGACGGCTGCACGCGCTAAAGGAGCTCGAGGCCATGGCTGGGAAGAAGAATGCGTTCGGACCCAAGGGATGGACGCCGGAGCGGCTCGGCGACCTGACGGGCAAGACCTACCTCATCACGGGGTCGAACTCGGGGACCGGTTTTCAGGCAGCCAGGATTCTGCTCGCGAGGGGCGCCGAGATCGTGATGCTCAACCGCTCGGTGGAGAAGTCACAGAACGCCATCGCCACGCTGAAGGAAGAGCTCGGATCGAGCGCGAAGGTGAGCTTCGTTCGCACGGATCTCGCTTCGCTGGCGAGCGTGCGGGAGGCCGCGAAGGAGGTCCTGGAACGAGTGCCGCGAATCGATGCGCTCGTTTGCAACGCCGCGATCGCGCAGGTGCCGACGCAGCGGCTCACGGTGGACGGTTTCGAAAGCATGCTGGGCACGAATCACTACGGCCACTTTTTACTCTCCGGGCTGCTTTACCCGCGCATCGAGGAGTCGAAGGGACGCGTCGTCGTCGTCGCCAGCCTTGGCTATAAAATGGGCGCCAAGACCATTCAGTTCGACGACATGAACTGGGATTCGAACTACAATCAGAACAGCACCTACTCGCAAAGCAAGCTGGCGCAGATGATGTTTGCCTATGAGCTACAAGACAGGCTGGCCGCGGCGGACCGAACGGACGTTCGTGTGTACGTTTGCCATCCTGGCTCGTCGCGGACGTCCCTCATCAAGACGAGCGGAAACCTACTGACGCGAATGACCTTCGGGCTCATGTCACTTTCGCCCATGGTGCAGTCCGCCGAACGGGGCTCCTGGCCGGAGGTGATGTGCGCGACGGAAGACGGCCTGAAGCAGCGGGCACTCTACGGGCCGACGGGACCCATGGAGTGGGTCGGCCCGGTGGGCGAGGGCACGCTCGAACCCTACGCCTTCGATAAGCCCGTCATGGAGCGGCTCTGGGGGCTCTCCGAGTCCCAGACGGGTTTCCGGTGGGCACTGTGACCGGCTGGTGGCGCCTGTGACCGCTCCGGGCGTGTCGGTTCGCCTCGTGGGCGTCGCCGTGGCGGCCTTCGGGCTCCTGGCCGCTGCATACCCCGACGGGTTCTCGTTCCTGACCGGAGCGCCGGCTTCAACGGGTACGTCGCCGCAGGACATCTTTGCCGCGGTGGAACGTCGAGCGCGCGCGGGCATGGTGCTCGGCGTGGGCCTGGTGCTGATCGCCGTGCCGACGCTGCGGCCCTGGTCCGTGAGCATCCCCGCCGCGGTCCTCTATTGGGTGACCGGCGTGCTCGCCGCGCGCCTCCTCGGCCTCGTCTGCGACGGAGCGGTGCCGAAGCAGTGGTTCTTGGTCGCCGTAGAAGCGCTCCTGATGACGTTGGCGGCGCTCTGGCTGTGGCGGAGCACCCAGGACGGGGCGTCCTAGCACGCTCCGATCCGGGGCTCCGGACGCAGGACTCGCTGCCGGCGGCTGCAACGAGTCCGGGCAGAGTGGACGCCAGTGTACGGCGCCGGACGATGCATCGGGCGCCAGGTCCTGCGCGTTCCGGCGAGCGGTTCAACCGCTCGCCGGGGCTCCCCAAGACACGCGGATGTGAGAACTACACCGAGTGCGTGATCGTCGACCTTTCCGAGCATCGGAGGGTGGTCAAGCGCCCAGCACCGCCGATTCCGACGGTCGTCCTACTGCTTCAGCGCGCCGAGGCGTTCAACGAAGCCCTCGCAACGGGCGCCGCCAACTCGCGAGCCGCATTGGCCCGCGCCAACGGGCTGAGCAGAGCCCGGGTGACGCAGCTTCTGAAGCTCATGGATCTTCATCCCACGGTTCGCGCCTTCGTTGTGTCGCTGCCCGCCGGCACTGGGGCTCATGCTGTGAGTGAGCGGAAGCTCCGGGCCATCGCCCAGCTTGAGCCTGAGGCCCAGCTCGCTGCAGCCGCACGCTTACCAGGTTTCCGCTCCGACGCGGGGAGACCGAAACGACTCGTCGCGCGAGGGACAAAATGAGCCCCGCCGAACAGGCGGACCAAGTGACGGAGTGGCTCCACCAAATCCCGGGTACGCAGGGCTGGGATCACTTCGCGACGCTGACGTTCAGATACGACGTTCCGGAGGCCCGAGCCCGAAGCGCATTCCGGCGATGGCTTCGAGGAGCGGCGCGCTACCACAACGCCCATTTCCGGTTCGCCAGCGTGCTTGGCCCGCGCCCAGGCGGACGGGACCTCCATTTTCACGCGCTTCTGCAACTGCACCCACAAGGACTTCCGCTTACCGTCAGGTTCTTGGACGACCTCTGGACGCGAACCGACCGCGTCGCCGGATTCGCTCACGTCCGAGCGTATGACCGCGAGAGCGGCGGCGAGGGGTACATGGCTCGTCACTCGACCCCCAATGGTCCCGCCTTTCGCTGCGGTGGCCTCGAGAGCAACGCAGCGTGCCCGCGCCGGCCACGCTGCCGGCGCCGGAACGGCTGCATCTACGGGCCCTCCTGGCGCTAGCCTACTTCTCAGCTTCGCTCGGCCGGTACCGCCGAGCTTCGGGTCCGAAGACGTTCGCGCGCGACACCTCCTCCTAGACCTAGGAGTGGGGCCCTTCGCTTAGCAGATGAGTCCATGCGCTCGGCGCTGGTCTCTTGGTCACGGGCGGGCATTCGCCGGTATGAGAGCACGGCTCCGTCCGGCGCCCGCTGTGGCTTTACACTCTCACTTGTCGGCGATCCTCCAACGCCGACTTGAACCTTGAACTACACCCGTTCTTACGGATCCCGTGACCAAGCGAGCACAAGGGCTATGTCCGGGCTACTTAGTCGCGCATATGACGAGTAGTAGAAAGTGTGTGGGTTTCGGACGGTCGTGAACGCGCCGATCGGTTGAACGCGAAGGTGACCAGCGACGCTCAACCCGGCGGGCCAGGGGCGACCTGACACGGGAAGCTACGCGCGACCTATGCGCGGTCTGAAGCTCGACACGCCGAACCCGACCCCCCAGGGCGTTCGGCCGATGGCCCCTACTCCTGGCGTGGATCGATGGCCATCGCCGACATTCGGCGGAACTCGAGCGGCGAAGCAACGGCTCGGACCGGTGTCTTCCCGCCACCCGTTCCGTTGACGACCACGGTGCCGAAGCCGAGCAGGCGCCCGAGGATGCTCTGCTCGACGTTGAAGCCCTCGACCCGGGCGTGGTTCAGCTCCGAGGTGGCCCGACGGATGAACCCCTTTTTCACCATGACGCGGCGACTGGTGACGACGAGCTCGGTCGTGAAGTACTCGATGGTCCGGGTCAGGAGCATGTACAGCGCCAGGACCATCGGAGCGCCCAGCACGAGGCGCATGCCGAGGGCGAGGTCGCCTTTGCTCGAGACCGCCACCGCCGCCGGTACGGCCCATAGCAGCGCGAAGAAGATCCCCGGCACGAAGAGGACCCAGTGCATCTTCGCCCGGTGCACGATGGTCTCGCCGGCCATCAGGTTGGAGTCGGCGTAGCCCATCAACGACCCCCGCCCTGCGTGAGGGTCCGTGCGGCTGACTCGTCATCCTTGGCGCGTGGCGCCCCCGGAGCCAGCGACGGCTGCGAGGCCGGCGTCCTCGGGCCGCGATGATCCGTGTCGGTGAGAGTGCCCTCGAACGTCAACGGGAAGGTCATCGCGGGGCCTCGTCCGTGTCGGAGTCCACGCGCGTCGTCGCGGCTGCTTCGCCGGTCGGTTGGCGGGCGCGCAGCCCGGCCACACCGTCGCGTGCGTAGACCAGGGCGCTCTCGGCATCCCTGAGCGCGGCCACGACCCAGCCTTCGGTGATCCAGCCGCCGCGAGACGCAGTCGCATCATCGAGGTCGACCTCGACCCCCCACGGAAGATCTTCGCAGGACAAGCGCTCGCGACGGCGCTGCATGGCCTCTTCGGCCACGAGACGACGCCTCGCGAGGTTCCGCACCTCCTCGTCGAGCGCAATCCGGGCGTCCTCCCGGGAGCCGTACGGACTTAGCAGCTGCCTGCGTGCGAGGCTCAAGCCCAGGGACGCATCCGCCGGGAGGAGCGCACACGCCGCTCGAAGCGTGCACTCGGTCGCCAACGCGCAGTTGGGGCGCCTCGATCGAGTGATCTCTTCGAGGCGCGCGGACCACCGCGCGTCCCACGCCCGGAGTTCGCCGTTCGCATCCGCCGGCTGGACCTCTACGCGGAACAGCTCGTCGGCCGCCGCGACGACGACGTGAAAGTCCTCGGGCTGGAAGTCGCGCGCCCGCGTCCGCGTCTGAGCGACCCCGTACGCCCCGCCCGGGGCAACGAGGAGCGCGATGGCGAGGAGAAGGGGGGCTGCGGGAAGCGTCGAACCCAGACGCTCACCGAGGGAAACGCCACCCCAGGTCGCCGACCAACGCTTCCGCACCGCGCCGAGCATCCCCGAGGTGGCAGGCAGGAGCCGGCCTAGGAACCGAGCCAAACCGACCGCCTGGGCCTGGGCCCCGACATCGGGCGCATGCGCTAGCCGTGCTGGGCCGGGCCGGGTCTTCGTGTGCGTCCGGGTCTGCGGCTCCTCGTGACTCATGGAGCCATAAATAGAGTCTCAACACGTTTTTTGGCAAGCCCTAGCCAGGTTCGCTCTCGGGGTGGACGGGCATCACGACGCAGAGCACGTGAAGCGCTCCGTTGGCCGGGTGATCGCTGAGGCCCGCATCCGTCTCGGCCTCACACAGCAGGAGCTCGCCGAGCGCATCGGCGACGTGTCCGCGCAGTACTGCGGGCACGTGGAGCAGGGCCGCCAGAACCTCACCATCGAGACGCTCGTGAAGTTCGCGCGTGGGCTCGGGCTTCATCCCAGAGAGCTCTTCGAAGAGCCCGAGAGCATGGAGCCTCTGCCCCGCGGTCGCCCGCGCACCCGCTGAGCTGACCTCTCGTTCGCCGTCGCCCAAGCGGCGTGCGAGGAAGCCCCGCAGGACGGCCGCAGCGCCCGGGAACTCCAGGCGTCAGCGCTCGCGAGGGCGGCAAGGTCAGTCGCGCAGGGGCATCTCCACACCCTCATCGGGCCTGAACCTCTTGGGCTGGGCCGACTGTTCCTCCTTGGCCTCCTTCATCGCCTCAAGGAAGGCGCTTCGAAGGTCGCCACAGGCAGCGGGTCGGTCGTCCGGCTTTTCGCTCTCGTCCATCGCTAGCTCGTTCAGTCTAGAGCCATCTCATCACGTCGCGTACCAGCAAGCCGCGGGCCGTGATCGCCCTCCATGGCCTCGCTCAGCGCACAGGCAGGTGGCTCGTCCTGCCGGCACTCGAGCGTGGCGTGGACGACGCCGAAGCGCTCCTTCAGCGTAGCGCGCAGCCCGTTGCAGAGTCGGTTGGCCCCGCCGAGCATCTCCTCGTCGACGACCAGGATCGCGCTGAGCACGGACTCGCCCGAGTCCAGCTCCCAGAGGTGAAGGTCGCGCACCGCGCGAACCTGCGGCTCCGCGTGAAGCAGGTCGCGGAGCTCGCCCACGTCGAGATCCACCGGCGCACGCTGGAGGAGGATACGAACCGTGTCGCGCAGCAAGGGCATCGACCCGACGAGGATGAGCAGCGCGATGACAAGGCTCGCGATGGGGTCGGCGAGCCGCGCGTCCCAGGCCAGGATTGCAACCGCCGAGACTACGGCGGCGACGCTGCCGAGGGCATCGGCGAGCAGGTGGAGCATCGCGCCCCGTGTGTTCACGGAGCGGTCGCGGCTCCGCGCGAGGTACCAAGCGCTGCCTAGGTTGACCGCGAGACCAGCGACGCCGGTGACCAGGACGCCGAGACCGTCGGGTGTCGTTGGAGACGAGAACCTCTCTAATGCTTCGAGGCAAACGAAAACCACGACGGCGACCAGGGTGACGCCATTGATGAGCCCGCCGAGCACCGGAGCCCGTCGCAGTCCGAAGGTGTAGCCTTCGTTCGGTTTCTGGTAGCGCAGCCGCACGGCGATCAAAGCGACCGTGAGCGCACCTACGTCCGAGATCATGTGGCCGGCATCGGCGAGCAGGGCGAGCGAGTCGAGCCACCAACCCGCGGTCGCCTCGAGCATGAGGAAGGCGCCGTTGAGCACGATCGCGACCCAGAGTGCGCGCTCCGGAGTCGGACCGTCATGGTGGTCGTGGTCGTGACTCATAGGCTCGTGGCCGTGCGTCGGCAGGTCATGACCCCTTCTTCGCGAAGATGTGCGTGGCCGGGAAGAAAGAGGCCAGAGGCTCTGAAGCGGTGACCTCGATCCCGTCGCGCTCCCGTCCCGGCGAGCGTCGACTCGGGATGCTCGATCACTCGCAGCCCGCCAGCGCAAGTACGCCGTCGAACGTCGAGGGAAGCCCTTGGACGGCTTGGGCGCCGCAACCAAGTTCCTGCTCCCGCTGCACGTTCATCGGGTTGTCTCCGAATGCGAGACGTGAGCGAGCGCGACCTCAAACAGGTCGCGAACGTGGTCATCGGTCAGCTCGTAGTAGATGTGCCTTCCCTCGCGACGCGTCCTCACGAGCTGCCGGTCGCGCAGAACGCGGAGCTGGTGCGACACGGCTGACTGCTCGCGATCCAGCCGCCCTGCGATCTCGTGGACGCAGAGCTCCCCGTGGGCGAGGAGGCTGACGAGCACGAGTCGGCCCGGGTCTCCGAGGGCCTTGAAGGTCCTCGCTAGTCGCTCGGCTTGGATCTGGGAAAGCGCCACCGGCTCCAAATCGGCCATGCATGATCATATGACGGTATATCCATATGTCAACATCGCGTCCGTTGGAGGAGGTCCGGCTCGGCACGGGAGCCCCGAGCCCTGGCGGCCTGGTCAGGTCTGCGCCTGAGGTTCAAGCATTGCCATCGAGTCGCGGGAAGCGACCGTGCCCCCCAGTCGCGCATAGACCACCGGGAGCACGAAGAGTGTGAGCAGAGTGCTTGTCAGGAGGCCTCCGATCACAACGGTCGCCAGCGGCCGCTGCACCTCCGCCCCAGCGCTCATCGAGACGGCCATCGGCAGGAAGCCGAGTGCGTCCGTCAGCGCCGTCATGAGGATCGGGCGCAGCCGCGCGCGCGCCGCCGCGGACGTCGACTCCCGCAGATCGCGACCCTCCTTCTGCAGGTTTCGGATGGTCGAAACGAGCACGACCCCGTTGAGCACCGCGATGCCGAAGAGCGCGATGAAGCCGACCGCCGCGCTGATCGAGAAAGGCATCCCACGCACGGCGAGTGCGAAGACGCCTCCCGTCGCCGCTATGGGCACGTTGAGGTAGACGAGCGCCGCCGGGCGTGCAGCGCCGTAGGTCAGGTAGAGCAACACGAAGATGAGCAGGAGCACCACGGGTACGGCGACCGCGAGGCGCTCGGTCGCCTCCTGCAGGTTCTCGAACTGGCCGCCCCACTCGATGAAGTAGCCATCGGGCAGGTCCACCTGGTCGCCAATGCGCTCCTTCGCTTCGCTGACGAAACCGGCGACGTCCCGGCCTCGAACGTTCACCTGGATCGTCAGCCGCCGGCGCACGGCCTCGCGTCCGATGCTCGCGGGCCCCTCGTCCTCCTCGACGGTCGCGAGCTCGCCGAGGGGCACCGTTCCGCCGTTGGGGAGGGCGATGGGAATGCGCCGGATCGCTTCGACATCAGAACGAGAACTCTCCGTGAGGCGAACCCGGAGTGCGAACCTCCGTTGCCCCTCGAAGACGGTGCCCACGGGATGCCCCGCAATGCTCGACACCGCACTCGTGACGGCACTCGCGTCGACGCCGTAGCGAGAGATCGCCGTTCGATCGACGAGGACATTCAGGAAGGGCAAACCCTCCACCTGATCGACCAGCACATCCGCCGCGCCGTCGACGCTTCCGAGCACGCGAGAGACGACGTCACCTGCTCGAGCGAGTTCCGCTAGGTCGTCTCCGTAGATCAGGATCGCGACGTCGGCGCGTACACCTTCGAGCAGCTCGTTCGTGCGCATCTCGATCGGTTGCGAGAAGGCGTACGCCTGCCCAGGCACCTCCAACTCGAGAGCCTCGCCGAGCTGGGCGACGAGCTCCTGCTTGGTGCTCGCCAAAGTCCATTGGTCGGGAGGGTGGAGTAGGATGTAGACGTCGCTGAGCTCGACGCCCATCGGATCGGTCGCGATCTCCGGGCGGCCCGTACGCGACACGACGGTCCGAACCTCGTCGGGGAACTGCTCGAGAAGGACCTGCTCGACGCGTGTTGTGGACGCGACGGACTCCTCGAGAGAGACCGACGGGAGGCGCATGGCGTGCATGGCGAGGGTGCCTTCGTCGAGGCGCGGCACGAACTCGGCACCGAGGAAGGGAGCCACCAGCGTCGCGCCGGCCACCAGGAGCACCGCGAGACCGATCGGGACAGCGGGCAGCCGAAGCGCGCGGTCTAGCAAGGGCTCGTAGACACGGCGGGCCTGACGCATCAGCCAGGTCTCCCGCGCCTTCAGATCGGCCCTCGCGAAGAGGAAGGTGCTCGCCGCGGGCATTAGCGTCAGGGCAAGCACGGCCGAGGCGCCAAGAGCCAGCAGGACGGTCATCGCCATCGGCCGGAACATCTTCCCCTCGATCCCGCGGAGGGTGAGGATCGGGACGTAGACGAGCATGATGATCGAGACTGCGAAGAGCACGGGGCGAGCAACCTCGCGCGCCGCCTGAGCGATGGTCCCCGGCGCGTGTGGCGGCTTTCGTCTCGAGAGCGCGAGCACCACGTGCTCGACGACCACCACGGCTCCGTCGACGAGAATCCCGAAGTCCAGCGCGCCGAGGCTCATGAGGTTTCCGGAAACACCGAGGGCGTACATGCCGATGAGCGCGGCGAGCATGCTCAAGGGGATCACGGCCGCGACGAGAAGACCTCCACGGATGTTCCCGAGCAGGAGGAGCAGCACGACGATGACCAGAACCCCGCCCTCGATCAGGTTGGTGACCGCCGTCCGAACGGTACGGTCGACCAGCTCGGTGCGGTCATAGTAGGTGTCAATGGTCACTCCATCGGGGAGCGACCCGCGGAGCTCCTCGATGCGCGTGTCCACTGCGCGAGCGACCTCACGAGAGTTGGCGCCGATGAGCATCATGACGATGCCGCTGACCGTCTCGCCTCGACCGTCCCGCGTGAGGCCTCCCTGACGGATCATCGGCGCGAGCCGCACGTCGGCGACATCCGCGATTCGGATCGGCGTGCCTCCGTCGCGCGTGCTCACAACCACCGATCGAACGTCCCCGATCGAAGCGAGCAACCCGTCCGCACGGATCAAGCGCTGCTCCCCCGCGTGCGCGACGTAGCCTCCACCTGAGCTCACGTTGTTTCGCTCGAGCGCCTCGAAAACGTCGTTGAGGCCTAGGCCGAAGCCTCGCAGCAGCACCGGGTCGACCTGGACCTCGTAGGTCTTCAGCTCTCCGCCGAAGGTGTTGACCTCGACGACTCCGTCGACGGAGCGGAGCTGGTACGCGATCGTCCAGTCGAGGATCTCGCGCAGTTCCATGAGAGACCAGCAGCTCGGCGTGTCGTCGCCCTCGCACGCCGGGTCTCCGCGAACCTCGAACATGTAGATCTCGCCCAGGCCGCTGCTGACAGGCCCCATCTGCGGACTGCCGTACTCCGATGGGATCGACTCCCGGGCCTCGGCGAGCCGCTCCTGTACGAGCTGACGCGCGAAGTAGATGTCGGTCCCCTCTTCGAAGACGAGGGTCACGGCGCTCAGCCCAAAGCGCGAGACGCTCCGAACTTCTTCGAGCTGCGGCAGCCCGCTCATGACGGATTCGACGGGGAAGGTGATGAACCGCTCGACCTCGAGGGGTCCAAGAGCGGGCGCCTGGGTCAAGACCTGGACCTGCACATTCGTCACGTCCGGGACGGCGTCGATCGGAAGGTCCCGAGCGGCGCGCACGCCCATGGCGCCCACCGCAAGGACGAAGAGGATGACCAAGAAGCGATTGCGCACCGAGAAGTCGACGATTCGTTCGATCATCTTCGCCTCTCAGTGCCCGTGCTCGCCGAGCTCACCGCTGAGCGCGGTCGACTTGAGGACGAACGCCCCCGCCGCGACGTAGCGGTCGCCAGGGATCAGGCCGGCCAGAACCTCGACGCGCGGCCCATCGCGGCGGCCCGTCCGGACGGCGACCGCGCGGTAGTGAGCGTCGTCCTCAGGCACGAAGACGTAGCGTTCCCCGTCGATCTCCTGAACGGCCGCCGCGGCGATCACGGGCACCTCTGGGGGGTTCTCTGCCCCCGGTAGGCGCAGTACGCCAAAGGATCCGGGTCGGAGGGTCCGGTCCTCGTTGCTCAGGGTAATCCGCACCGGGAGCGTTCGCGTGTGCCCGTCCAGCGCGGGCGAAACGTAGTCCAGCGGCCCCGACCACTCCCGCCCGGGCAGGCTTCGCAACGTAAGTCGGCCAGGGGCCCCAAGGCGTGCGGCCGAGACGTCCTGCGCGAACACCTGGCCCATGACCCAGACCTCCGAGAGGTCTGCGATCTCGAAGAGCATGGTGCCGGGCTCGACGACCTCCCCGCGCGTCGCGTGTCGCTGGAGAACCTCACCCGCGATCGGGCTGCGGATCACCGTCTGCGAGCCTCGGCCGCCGCCACCGTACACGCGGGCCCGGCTCTGGAGTCCGGACAGCCGGGCGCGGGCACGCTCGAGCGCGCCTTGAGCTTCAACAAGGTTCCGCCGAGCGCCGATGCCCGCCTCCTGAAGCTCGCTTTCTCGCTCGTGGTTTGCGCGAGCCACCTCGAGCTCAGCCCGCGCTTCGGCCAGGTCCGCCCGGGTCTCGCCGAGCGCGACGCTGCGCAACACGCAGAGCGTGTCTCCGGCTTCGACCCGCGCGCCGATGCTCACGGAAACATCGGCGATCTGACCTTGCACGATCGACGAGACGTGCGCCGTGCGGTCGGGATCGAGCTGGATCTCCGCAGGGACCTCCACCCCGCCAAAGAGCGCCGACCTCCCGGCGGTCTCGATCTTGATCCCCGCCCGTTCCGCCGCTGACGAGGAGACTTCCACGATCTGCGAGAACGCCTCCTCGTGTCCATCGTGTCCATCGTCCGAGTCGTCGTGAACGCGGCCTGTGCCGCAAGCCGTTAATGCCGCCACGGCGACCCACATGAGAGGCCGGCTCACGAGTCCTCTCCGTGGTGGTGCTCTTCTCGAGCCCAAGGGTGCGCACCCATCAACGCCTCGAGCGCGGCCAGCGCGCGGTAGTAGCTCGCCTGAACGTCGAGGGCGGTGAGCCGCGCGGTGAGGAGCCGCTCGCGCGCGACCGACAGGCGCATGAGGTCGATCTCCCCGAGCTCGAATGCGCGCGCGAGCAGCTCCATCATCTGCTCGAAGCGCGGCAGGACGTCGGCCTGGTAGACCTGCACCTGTTCCGCCGACGTCGACACCAGGGCGGCCAGGCGGGCGACGCGCGCCGGAAGGGCGAGCTCCGCTGCGTCCCGTTCGGCCTCTGCGACGTCGAGGCGTCCCTCTTCGCGTCCGATGCCGGCCTGGTTCCGCTCCCAGAGCGGTAGCGGGAGGATGAGGCGGCCGGTCACGATCCGCTCGGGCGTCCCGTTCGGCGCTCCTTCCCTTGCGAAGCCCACACCTACCGTCGGCTCGGGCCATGCGTCGCGGCGGGCGAGGCCGACGCGCGCGCGGGACTCGGCGACCGCGGCCTGAAGCGCCGCGAGCCGGGGTTGGTGCTCGCGCGCGATCTCCACGAGTCGCTGGAGAGCCGGAAGCGCCTGTGGCGCACCGAGCTCTCCGGCGGGAGCGGGAAGCGAGCTCGTCGACCAGCCCGCAATCTCGGCGAGCCGCACTCGGAGGACCCTGTAATGCCCCCGCGCCGCGATTCGCATCTGCAACGCCTGCGAAACCTCTACTCCGGCCATCTGCTCGATCCGGGGTGACGCGTCGCCGCTGGCGACGCGGCGCTGCGCGACGGCCAGCATGCGCTCCTGGAACTCGACGACCAGCCCGGTGACCTCG
>JBCCAW010000748.1:0-2382 GCA_039814655.1 Myxococcota bacterium
GACGCGGAGCTCGAGAAGGTCACCGGGGGCCTCAAGATCCCCGGCGTCGGCTGACGCGACGTGGCCCTCGAGGGACCGAGCGACCCGCTCGGGGAGCTGGTGAAACTCCTCGGACGCCTCCCGGGCGTCGGCGAGCGCACGGCGACGCGCCTCGCCTATCACGTGCTCGCGGGCGACGCGGCCTACGCCGAAGCCCTCGGCGAGAGCCTGGCGCACATTCACCGGCGCATCCGTCGCTGCGTTCTTTGCGGGAACTTCGGGGCCGAGGAGCGTTGCGCCATCTGCCGTGACCCGCGGCGTAGCGACGACCAGATTTGCGTAGTCGCGCGCGTGCCGGATTTGGCGGCCATCGAGCGCAGCGCGACCTTTCGCGGCCGCTACCACGTGCTTCACGGGCTCCTGGCGCCCCTGGACGGCGTGGGCCCCGAGGACCTCCCGCTGAACGCGCTCGAGGCGCGGGTCGCCGCCCACGCCGTGGAAGAGGTCATCGTCGCCACGCCGCTGAGCGTGGAGGGCGAGGCCACTGCGCTCTACGTGGCCGAAGTGCTGCGCCCGTCCGGGACGCCCGTGAGCCGCATCGCCAGCGGCGTGCCCCACGGGGGGGAGCTCGAGTACACGGACCAGGTCACGCTGGGCCGCGCCCTCGAGGGGCGCCGACGCCTCTGACCGCGGCGCCGCGCGCGCTTCGCGGGCCGAGGCACCGCGGGGCTCACGCTCCGCGGGACGCGCGCTCGGGCCGACGCACGGTCAAAAGGGGCGCAGCTCGAAGGTCCAGAGAAAGGCGCGCACGTCCGTGTGCGCGCTGAAGGTGAAGGTGGTGCCGATGGCCCCCGAGAGGCCGTAGAGGCCGAGTTCGTAGGCCGGGCTCTGTGCATCGAAGGTGCGGAGATAGCCCGCGCCCACGCTCGCGCTGAGGGTCTCCCCGTTGCGTGCCAGCGGGAGAAGCCCGCGGATGCCGGCCTTCGCGAGCCAGGCGCTGTCCCGGGGTCCCTGCTCTTCGGCGCGCTCCAGGCGATGCCAGGCGCCGCCAAAGAACTCGAGGGAACCGGCATGAAGGGCCCGCGTGTCCCCGGGGAGAAAGAGCGCCCGTGGCGTCTCCCCGGACAGGACGATAGCGAGGGGTCGGAGCTCGAAGCCCGCCGCCCATCCCTCGCCGCCGTCCCCGTGGGCGTGCGCCAGCGTCGGGACCAGGCTTCGGAGAAACCAGCGCAGCGGCCCCGGCGCCTCCTGGAGGGGCCGAGCCACGCGCGGCGCCCGGGCCGGCGCCGACACCTCGGGCGCGGGCACGGCCACGTCCGCCGCGAAGCCCTCGAGGCCCCGAAGCTGCAGGCGCGGCGGCGCCCCGGCCTCTTCTGGCGCCTGCGCTCCGGCCGGCACGCTCGCCTGAAGAAGTCCGAGGACCACGGCCAGCGCCCCCAGCCCACGCATCCATCGCTTGTGCTCTCGCGATTGCATCGCCCTGCTCCTTTGGGGTCGAAGCCCCGACGAAGGCTCCGACGTGGCCTCCTTCGAGACGTATCGTGCCGCCTTTGTGAACAACGTTAAGATTTGCTTTGGAACGCATCTTAACGCCGCTTGCATATCATCATCGTGCTTATCTAAACGCCGTCAAGTCCCCCGGCGCCAGTTGCCCTGGAGCGCCCGTGCTATAGGCACCGGGGGTGAAGGCGAGCTACCACCACGGGGACCTGCGGCAGGCGCTACTGGACGCGAGCCTGCGCATCCTGGCCTCCCGGGACGCCGGCGACCTGAGCCTCCGGGAGGTCGCGCGGCAGGCCGGCGTGAGCGCTGCGGCGCCCTACCACCACTTCGACAACAAGCTGGAGCTGCTCGCGGCCATCGGTGTGGAGGGCTTTGCGCTGCTCGAGAAGGAACTGCGGGAGGCGGCCCGTCACGAGGCCCCGGGGCGCGCCACGCTCGAGTCGTGCATCTTGGGCTACGTCCGCTTCGCGCTGGCGCACCCGAGTCATTTTCGGGTCATGCACCACCCGGAGCTCCGGGACCCGGAGGCCCACCCGGAGCTCCACGCGCACCGGCAGGGCATCTGGCAGTACCTCGGCGAGCGCATGGCCCAGCCGGAGAGCTTCGGCGGCGCCCTCGACGAGACCGAGCGCTCGAACCTCATGGCCCTCGCCTGGTCCACGGCCCACGGCCTGGCCCGGCTCCTGGTGGCCGGCGCGCTCTGCCCGAGCGAGCCCCCCTTCCCCGTCGCTGCGGACCCGGACGCCGTCGCACAGACCGTCGCGGCCACCTTGCGACAGGTGGACAGTCTCACGGCACCCTCTGAGACTGAGGGTGACCGTGTTAGACATGAGAGCGACGGCCTCAACGCCGGCCATGAGTTGGCTGAGGCTGATCAGGAGAACAGCCTCACTCTCTTGC
>JBCCAW010000322.1:0-6829 GCA_039814655.1 Myxococcota bacterium
CGAGAGCGCGCCCCGCGTCCCCGGCGGCGCGAGCCCCGGGGACGCGCCGCCGGGGGCTGGCCTTCGCCGCGCTCGTCGCCGGCGGCCTGGGCCTGGCGGCCCTCGCGCTCGAACCCGAGGCCGAGGCGCCGAGCGCCACGGAGACGCCGGAGCTGGCGGCCTTCGCCGTTCCGGCTGAGGCCGAGGCCGAGCGCGAGCCGAGGGCGACCCCCGCCACGAGCGGCCCGGTCCCGAAGGCGACGCTCCCGGCCGTGGTGTTCGGCGAGCCCGGCGCGATCAATACGCCCTACGTGCCGAGCGGCTACATGGGCGACGCGGACGCCCTCACCCTCGACGCCGCCTGGGCCGACGACCCGCGCTCGGGCCCCACCTGCCTTCGCGTGAGCTACGGGCCCCCATCCGGCTGGGCCGGCGTCGCCTGGCTCGACCCCGCCGACGACTGGGGCGACCGGCCCGGCGGCCTCGCGCTGGACGGCGCGCAAAGCCTGACCTTCTGGGCACGAAGCGAGCGCGAGGGCCTGGAGATTCGCATCGGCTACGGCCTGCTCTTGCGCGACGTCCCCTTCTTCGACACGAGCCGGGAGCAGGGGGTCTTCCGACTCACGACGACCTGGACGAAGTACCGCTTCGACCTCGAGGGCGAGAACCTCGGCCGCATCAAGAGCGGCTTCTACTTCTCCCTTGGCTCGCCGGGCCCCGGCGGCCCGCACCACTTCTACCTGGACGACGTGCAGTACGAAGCGCGCTGAGTGTCTGGCGAAGGAGCCGGCGCCGGTCACGCCGCTGCGCGCCGGGCGAGCCCTTGGGAGCGTCGGGCCTGGCCTCAGAGCTCGCCCGCGAGCGGCGCGCACTCGAGGGACCAGCTGTCGATCCACGCGCCCGCCCGCCCGTCGACGCCCACCGCCGCCTCGCCGGCACCGCAATCGTGCGGGCCGAGCAAGGCGCTGGTCCCCGCGCCGACGGCCACCAGGCCCGCGGGCGTGCCGACCTCGACCGGGTAGCCGGCGGCCGCGTCCCCGAGGGTCAAGGCCGCGCAGCGGAAGGTGAGCTCGAGGACGAAGGTCGTGGTGCGGGCCTCGAAGCCCACGACGACCTCATCGGCGGGACAGAGGCGCTCCCAGGTCGTTCGCGGCAGCGCATCGTCGCCGACGGCGAAGGGGCCGATGGTGCCGGTCTCCATCGTGGTGATGGTGCTCGCGGCGTCGATGGCCACGGAGCCGCACACACCCAAGGTGAGGCCCGGGCGGTCCGGCAGCATGTTGCCCGTCTCGATCTCGCCGCGGAAGCCGATGAGCACTTCGCCGGCCGGGCAGGTGCCCATGGCCAGCCCGCCACCGCTCCCGCCCACGGTCGTGGTCGTGGTCACCATCGTAAGGTCCGTGTCGACGGCCGTGCACACGAGCCCGTCGCCGGCACAGACGCCGGCGGCGCAGGCGCTCGTCATCGTGCAGACGAAGCCGTCGTCGCAGACCGTGTCGTCGGCCAAGGGCTCGGCGACGCAGAGCCCGGTCTCCGGCGCGCACGCTCCCACGGCGCACGCACCGTCCTCCGCCGAGCAGTCGAGCTCGCTGCCGGCGCAGGCGCCGTCGGTGCACACGTCGTCGTCCGTGCAGAGCAGGCCGTCGTCGCAGGGCGTGTCGTCGACCGCCGGCTCCGCGCGGCACATGCCGGTCTCCGGGTCGCAGACGCCGACGAGGCACACGTCGTCGAGGGAAGAGCAGTCGACGCCCCGGCAGCGCCCGCCGGCGTCGACGCCCGCGTCGGTCCCGCCGTCGTCGGGCCCCGCGTCCGTGCCGCCGTCGTCGGGCCCGGCGTCCTCCGGGCCCGCGTCCTCTGCGCCGGCGTCCTCCGGGCCCGCGTCCTCCGCGCCAGCGTCCTCCGCGTCCGCGTCCGGAGCGCCGGCGTCGCTCTCGCCGGGCCCCATATCCGACGGGGCCCGGTCGTCGTCACCGCAGGCGAGGAGCCCGAGCACGACGGCGGTCATGCATACCAAGAGGGAGTTGCGCTTCATCACCGGGCCGAGCGTACACCCAGGCCCCTCGGTAGGCGGCAGGCGTCGGATGGCGCCGGACACGGCGCCTT
This sequence comes from Myxococcota bacterium, assembly GCA_039814655.1. Lineage (GTDB taxonomy): Bacteria > Myxococcota_A > Polyangia > Polyangiales > Houyiibacteriaceae > CALCTH01. The sequence continues at coordinate 2,083 of JBCCAW010000322.1, forward strand.
CCCACGTTGCAATCGGTCTTCGCTGCGGGCCTCGGCCCGGCACTCAGCGGCGCGGGTCGAGGGCGTCGCGGGCCACGTCGCCGGCGAGCTGGAAGGCGAGCACCGTGACCGCGATGGCCGCGCCGGAGGCGAGCGCCACGTGCGGGAAGCGCAGCAGCACGGCCGTGCCCTGGTCGAGGAGCGCGCCCCAGCTCGGGCCCGCGAACATGCCTTCGCCGCCGCCCTGGCTCGAGCCCGGGCCCAGGCCGAGGAAGGCGAGCGTGGCTTCCGCCAGCACTACGCCGCCCAGGCCGCTCGTCGCCTGCACCACCAGCGGACCCGCGAGCGAGGGCGCGACGTGCCGGAAGAGCACCCGCGGCGTACTGGCGCCGAGGGCCCGCGCCGCCTCCACGAAGGGACGGGCGCGGAGCACGCGCGCCTCGGCCCGGGCCAGGCGCCCGTAGATCACCCAGCCCGGAAGCACGAGGGCCAGCACCAGATGGCCGAGCGTCGGGCGCTCGACCAGCGCCAGGAGCGCCACCTGCAGCACGAGCGCCGGGAACGCCTGAAGCAGGTCCATGAGCGAGCTGAGCCCGGCGTCGATGCGGCCGCCCGCGTAGCCGGCCCAGGTGCCGAGCACGGCGCCGAGCGCCAGGCAGGAGCCCGTCACCGCGAGCGCGACGAAGGCGGCCAGCCGCGCCCCGCGCGCCAAGGCACCGAGCACGTCGACGCCGTTGTCGGCGGTGCCGAGCCAGTGCGCCGGCGAGGGCGGCAGGAAGCTCTCCTCGAGGGCGAAGCCCGGCTCCGGCGCGACGAGGGGGAGCACGACGCCGATCGCGACGAAGGCGCCGAGCACCGCCAGGGGCCCGCGGAGCGTCGCGCGCTGCACGCCGCCTCGCCGCGCCGCACCACGCCGCGCCGCACCACGCCGCACGGCACGGCGCTGCGCCGCACCGCGACGCAGGGCACGACGCACCCTACCCGCCCGGCCGCGCGTCACGGCGCCTCCCGGGAGCGCGGGTCAAGGGCGTCGTAGGCCAGGTCGAGGAGCAGGTTCACCAAAACCCAGCTCAGCGCGATGACGAGCGCGCAGCCCTGCACTACGGGCAGGTCCCGGGCGAAGAAGGCCTCCACGAAGAGCGTGCCCAGGCCGCGGCGCTCGAAGATCGTCTCGACCACCACGGCCCCGCTCAGCAGGCCGCCGAGCTGCGCGCCGGCCACGGTCAACACCGGGAGGAGCGCGCTCCGGAGCGCGTGACGGCGCAGCACCGCGCCGCGGCTCAGACCGCGGGCCCGGGCGGCGCGCACGAAGGGCTGGCCCAGGGCCTCGAGCGTCGCCGCTCGCGTTTGGCGCATGAGCGTCGCCGCCAGCGCCGTGCCGAGCGTGAGGGCCGGTAGCAGCAGCGCCCCTGGCGCGTCGTCGCCGGGCAAGGGCAGCAGGGGCCAGGCGATGGCGAAGGCGAGCACCAGGAGCGGCCCGAGCCAGACGTTCGGAATGGCCAGGCCCGCCGCCGCGACCAGCCCCACGAGCCGGTCCGTGCGCGTGCCGCGCCGGGAGGCGGCCAGCACCCCCAGGGGAAGCGCGAGGGCCAGCGCGAGCCCGAGCGACGCCAAGGCCAAGCGCACGGTGGGGCCGGCGACCTCGGCGATGCGGCTGCCAACGGTGCGGTCCGGCCGGCGGAAGCTCCGGCCGAAGGTGCCGTCGGCCACGTCACCGAGAAAGGCCGCAAGCTGCAGCGGGAGCGGGTCGTCCAGGTGGAGCTGCTCCCGGAGCGCCGCCCGCTGCGCCGGCGATGCCTGCTCGCCCAGGATGCCGTCGACGGGGTCGCCGGGCACCAAGCGCACCAGCAAGAACACCAGGAGCACGGCCCCAAGAGCCGTGAGGATGGCGCGCGAAAGGCGCCGGGCGAGGTACCCGGCCATGGCGCAGCCTACCCGGACCCGCGCTCAGGGAGCGCTGGCGCCCATGTCGACGAAGCGCCCGCCGCCCGTATCCTCGCCGTCGTCCACGCCGTCGAGCTGCGGGTCGTCGGCCACGCAGATGGGGAACTGGTCCCGGTCGTTCACCAGGTCGACGATGCTGGCGAGGCGTTCTCCATCGGGACCGACGAGGCGCTGGTCCTCCGGGTCGTCGAGCCAGCGGCAGGTGTAGCCGTTGCGGCAATCGCCCTGGTCCGGGCGCTGCCGGCGGCCGCAGGCGTCCATGCAGTAGGACACGGCCGTACGGTCCGGCGTGCCGCGCCATTCGACGCAGACGGAGCCCCGCGGGCAGGTGTCCGGCTGGCAGTTGAGCACGGTGCAGTAGCCGCCGGGCTGGGCCACGTCGCAAATGCGGTCGCCGGTAACCGAGCAGTCCGACGAGTCGTTGCAGCTGTCGCCGACCGCCGGCGAGCACGCCGAAAGCGCAGCGAGGAGCAGGGCGCTCACGTAGAGGGCGCGGCGGCTGGAGAGACGCACGCCCGCTTCGTAGCCTGCGGCGCCGCCGGCCGCCAACGCGCATGCGACCGCCGGTCCGCGGTACCGTCGCCGGCGATGCGCGCGATGAGCCTGATGATCGGAGCCAGCCTCACGCTGGCCGCCTGTACGGGAGAGAGCCCCGGCGAGGGACGCGACGCCGAAGTGGACGCGCCGGGGCCGGAGACCGATGCCGGAACCGCGACGGTCGACGCCGGAAGCGACGAAGGCCGGGACGAGGGCATGGACGCCGGCGCGCCGGCGGGCAGCTGCTACGCGAGCGACGCCTGGACCTGCGTCCCGGTGGCGCCGGACGAGGCCTACGGCGAGCGGAGCTTCGCCGTGCCGGCGGCGCAGAACTGGGTGCAGACGGGCCTCTTTCTCCGGGAGGGCGAGACGGCGACGGTGGTCGACGAAGGCGGCGACTGGTCCCTGGGCCTCGGGGAGGGCGTCGCCATCGACCACTCGCCCTGCGTGACCGGGCAGCTCGTGGCGCGCGTCGGGCTCCACTACAAGGACGAGCTCCTCACCTGCGTGGACGGGAGCGCGACGATTAGCGCGCCACGGGACGGGCTGCTCTTCGTGGGCATGCTCCCGAGCAACGACCTCGGCGAGACCTACGAGACCCGGCGCCGCGCCACGGGCGAGCGCGCGGTCACGGTGCGCGTCGGCGCGGGCGCGGGCGCCACCGTGCCGACGGTGCCCCGCGACGCCGTAGGCGACTTCGCCTACGCGGAGGTAGCCTCTGGCTGGGTGGAGCTGGCGGGCGAGCACGTGATCGCCACGCTGCCCGTCGAGACCGCGCTTGCGGACCAGGCGGGCCTCGGTGCAGCCCTCGACCGGCTGGACGCGGCCTACGCGCTCCACAAAGAGCTTCGCGGCGCCGTACCGCAGCACGGCCAGCGGCTTCGCTTCTTCCCGGACGGCACGCAGCCCGGCTACATGCTCGCCGGCAACCCCGTCCGCATGGCCCTCGGCCTCGTGTCGCTCACGAACGAAGACCGCATCAGCCGCGCCGGCGCACCGGCCGAGGAAGCGCAGATCTGGGGCTTCGTGCACGAGATGGGTCACGACTTCACCTTCGTGAACGGCGCCTGGAACTACCAGGAGCGGAGCCTCGAGGCCTGGCCCAACGTCTTCTCCGTGCACGCGCTCGAGCGCCTGGGCATCGCGCTTCACCCGCAGCTCACGCGCTGCGCCGAGGGCCCCTTCCCGTACGCCGAAGACTGGGACCCCTGGCAGGGCCTCTGCTTCCTCCTCGCGCTCCGGGAGGAGCGCGGCTTCGGTCACTACGCGGAGTTCTTCCGCGCGCTGAACGCCCTCGCGCCGAGCCAGGTGCCCGGCCTCCAGCCCGCTGGCACTTCGTGCACGACCTCATGGAGGACACGACGGGCGCCGACCTGACCCCCCTTTTTGACACCTGGAACGTCCCCCACCCCTGAGCCGCCGCCCGGAAACGGAAACGGAAACGGAAACGGAAACGGAAACGGAAACGGAAGCCTGCGCCGCGGGGCGACGTTGGCCTCCCGTGGACGTTGCGGCTCGCGAAGGAGCCTCGGCCCGGCTCGGACGGCTCCGCGGGATCTCGCTGGTGCTGGTGGCCACGCTCGCGCCCGCGGCCCTGGCCGACCCGGCGGATGGCTCCGGCGTGGCCGCCTACCGGCAGGCGCGGCAGCTCGAGGCCGGCGGGGACCTGCGCGCCGCCGCTCGGGACTACCGGGCGCTGCTCGATGAGGCGCTGCCAGCCTACGTGCGCGGCGACGTGGCGCTGCGCGCCGGCCGCTTGCTGGCCCGCACGCACGGCGAGGGGGCCGACGCAGCGCTGCGCCGGGCCGAGAGCCTCGCGCGCGAGGCCGGCGATGGACGCCGCGCAGCGCTGGCGCGGGCGCTCCGGGCCGAGCACACGCTGCGCCGCAGCGTGGACGCACCGGAGGTCGCGGTCCTGGACGATGCCATCGCCCAGCTCCGCGCCGTCGCGCGGGAAGCCGCCGGCCCCGTCGACACCTTCGCCGTGCGCCGGCTCCTCGCCGAGGCGCTCGGCCGCCGGGGGCTGCCGGAGGAGGCCGTCGCCACGCTCCAGGCCCTCGAGCTGGACCGGCCGGCGCACCCGGACATCGCGGAGGTGCGCGCTGCGCTCGCGGCGCTCGGGGCCGCGCCGGCCCGGGACGCCGCGAGCCGCCTCCGCCAGGCGCGGGCCCTCGTGGCCGCGCGCCGCTTCGAGGAAGCGGCCGACGTGCTCGAAGGCCCCGTGCCCCCGGAGGCTCCCCGGGCCAGCTGGCTGCACACGCGCGGCCGCGCCCTCTTCCGCGCGCGC
>JBCCAW010000745.1:0-2390 GCA_039814655.1 Myxococcota bacterium
CGGAAACGGACACGGACACGGACACGGACACGGACACGGACACGGAAACGGAAACGGACACGGACACGGAAACGGAAACGGACACGGAAACGGAAACGGACACGGACACGGACGCGCCCCTCCCTCCCCCCTTCCCCGCGCGCGCCGAGGACGCTCCCTTTCCCGCGGGCCCCGCGGCGGCGGTTGGCGGGCGGGTCGTCGTGGTGGAGGCGGCGCCCTACGGCGTGGACCCGGTGGTGGGCCGGCACGTCACGCAGCAGATGCGCGAGACGGCGGCGGCGCTCGGCTACGAGGTGGTGGCGGCCGATGCGACGGCCGGCGCGGCGCGGCGCCTGCGCATGCCCTACCCGCCTTCGCCAGCGGACCTCTGGCGCGTGACCTGGGTCGCGGCGGCGCAGCGTGGGGCCTTCGCGCGGGTGTGGGCGCACCAGGGGGCCTACGTCTTCGAGATCAGCGTCGCCAGCCTGGACGGCGCGGGGCCCTTCTTCGCCCGCGGCACGAGCGGCGCGGACGACCTTCACGCCGTCGTCGACCGGCTCACGCGCGAGGCGCTCCCGAGCCCCGCCAGCTACGACGCGACGGCCGCGGCGCGCATCGCCCGCGGCGAGCCCGCGCGCGCGTCACGCCTCCGGCGCGGGCGCCGAGCGCTCCGCTGCCGGGCTTCGACGACGAGCGCCCTCCGGCGACGCGCCCCTCGCGAATCCCCACGCGCCGCTGGGACGTCGCGCTGCAGAGCGAGAGCGCCATCGGAACCTCCGAGGACGGATTCTACAACCACCTGCTTGGCGTGCGCCTCGGCTTCCGCATCACCAACGCGGTGCATCTCGGCGCCTACGCCGGGTACACCAACCTGCGCGGACGCAACGGCCGCGTGGGCAACACGCTCTTCTACTTCCAGATCGAAGACCGGGTGCGCGTCAGCTCGCGCACGGACGTCACCGTTCCGCTGCGCCTCGGCGTCGGCTACCTCCCCTTCAACGGCCCCTTCGTTCGGCTCTCCGCGGGGGCCAACATCCCCCTCGGACCCCGCCTCGAGATCGGCTTCGACCTGCTCACCCCCACCTTCTGGGTGTTGCCGGACCGAACGGCCGTGAGCCTCGACCTCGCGGCCGAGGTCATCTACCGGCTTTGACGAAGGGCGGGCACCTCAGGGCATCATGAGGACGTCGCGAAGGGCGTCGCAGCGGCCCTGCCGCACCGTCGAGGTGAGGAGCCGGGGAGCGTCGAAGCCGAGAATGGTCGCCTCCCCGGGCTCGTAGACCGGCCAGCTCACGTCGCCCGGGTCCGGCGTGCCGGCGCGCGCGAACGAGGTCCAGGCCGACTGGAGAGCGGCCGCAATGGCCAGGTCCTCGGCGCGAGGCGTGTACGCCAGCTCGTCGAAGCGACCGAAGAGGTAGAAGAGCTCGATGCCGTGAAACGCCCCCCGGGCGGCGAGTGCGCCCTCGAAGGAACGCGTGAAGTGGTACGTGAAGGACGGCGCCTCCCCACCGGCCGTGTCCTCCGCGAAGTGCAGCGCCGGGCACACGAAGCTCAGGTCGGACACGATCGCTTCGTAGGCGGCCTTGGGGTCGTCGAAGTCCTCCAGGTCGTAGAGCGCGAGCACCGCGTCGGCAGCCGTTCCGAGCTGCGCACGCACCAGCACTTCGAAGACCCTCTCGGTCGGCACGGGCACCGCCGCGACGAAAGTGGTCGCCTCGTCCGCGTTGCTGCCGGTGATCAAGGCCCGGTCGAGCGTTCGAAGCCGGGTCGCGGCGTCCGTCGCCAGAAACGCACCGTCCCGCGTGGGCCCCAGGTCAGGCAGCCCGAGGCCGGACCGGGGGCCCTCCGTGGTCACCTCGACCAGCCGCTCCGCGGAGACGGCCCGGAGGCACGCGAGCTCCGCCGCGGGGTCCTCGTCGACACACTCGAGCGCCTCGACCCAGGCTCGATCCCGGGCCACGCGCGAGCCTTCGCCACCGGCGAGAAGCGGCGACGCGTTGCACCCCCCGGCGGACTGGAGGATGGCCCGCTGGAAGAGCCCGTCCGCCGCCGGTGCCGCCAGGAGCGCGCAGATGCTTGCCCCGCCTGCGCTCTCGCCGAAGACCGTGACGTTCTCCGGGTCCCCGCCGAAGGCCGCGATGTTTCGGCGCACCCACGACAGGGCCGCGACCTGGTCGCGGAGTCCGGCGTTGCCTGCAGCGCCCTCGGCCACGAGGCCCGGTGACGTCAGGAAGCCCGCCAGGCCCACGCGGTAGTTGACGCTCACGACGACCACGTCGCCTGCGCGCACCAGCGTTCGACCGTCGTAGAGCGCGAGGTTGCTGCTCCCCTGCACGAAGCCGCCCCCGTGAATCCACACCATGACCGGGCGCGGCGGTCCCGGGGCGCGCGCTGAGAACACGTTGAGGAAG
>JBCCAW010000810.1:0-1946 GCA_039814655.1 Myxococcota bacterium
CCCCCCTCGAGGGGGTCGCCGTCGATGAAGACGACGGTCTTGTCGTCCGTGCAGGACGCGAGCAGCACGAGCGAACACGAAAGGGCGAGTCGGGTCATCATCATGTCTCTCCCATGTCCGGCGCCGGCGGCGATTATCAGTCGGCGTGTCATCGGCTTCGGTTCCAGCGGAGCCCCATGCCGAAGGTGGCCGTGAGCAAGGGTGCCGCGTGGAGCTCCGTCCTCTCCATCGTGGTCACGTCTTCGGCAACGAAACGCGGGCGCCAGGGCGTCAGCGCGGCGCCGGCGTTCACCGAGAGCGCAAGACCGCGGCCCAGCGGCAAGGCGAGGTCGAGGCCCACGCCGCTTCGCAGATAGCCGTGGCGCTCACGACGCTCTTGGCGCTCGACCTCGCTGCGTCCGGCGCCGGTCATGATGCCTGCGCCCAGGGCGCCGACCGCGGAAAGGCGCCAGCGCGCACGGGTGAGCAAGGGCAGGCGCATCTCGAGGCGCAGACCGGCGGCGGCCACGCGCACCCCCGGGCGGTCGAGGGAGTTGCGCGGGACAAAGCCCTCCACACCGCCGCCGAGTTCGGCGGGACCGAGGGGCCCACCCACCGTGGCCTCGAAGCCCTGGCCGAGCGTGGGCAGCCAGCCCGGCAGGAGCCGGTAGCCCGCCGCGAAGATCCAGGGCCTCTCCCCGGCCGGCGGGTCGAACTTCGGCGGAGGCGCGCTGAGGTCCGCGCCTCCTTCACCCGTTTCCGGCGGGGGCGCGGCGCGTACCTCCCAGCGGGTCTGCGGGCTCACGCGGAGCGAGTGTTCCGGGCCGGCGCTGCTGGCCAGCACCGCGACCACGAGCGCGAGCGTGGCGTGGCGCTCGTCGCAGGCTTGCCCGCCGAGGTCGAGGGACCGCGCGCCGACGAGGCCGCTCGGCCGCCGGAGCGCGATGGCCACGCGGCGCTCGGTCACCTTCACCTCGATGAGCAGCCCGGCGAGCGCCGCATCGGTCGCGTCGCCGAGCACCTCGGTAAAGGCCGAACGGAGCGAGTCCGCGGACACGCAGCCGCTCGCGTCGTCGACGCGAAAGGAGGGCGCCTGCGCGCGCGTCAGGGAGGGCACGGCGAGGAGCGTCAGGGCGATGGCGACAGCCCTCATGGCGCGCCAACGAGGCCGCGTTGGCGCACGGACGCAGCGTAGGAGGAACGGGGCCAACGAGCGACGATCGCCCCCGCCCGACTCCGCGCGGCCGCCGCGCGCCCGAGCCTCAGCTCGGCCTCGAGCGCCAGCGTCTCGCGCTCGAGGGCCAGCAAACCCGCAGGGAAGGCGTCGCGATGGGCCGCCGTGAGCCGAAGCGTCTCGCCCGGATCGGCCGCGAGCGCGCGCCGAGCGTCAAGGAGCAGGCCGGCCTCGGTGGGGGGCGGCTCGGCGGCGGGCGAGTCCGTGTGCGTGGCCGTGTGCGTTTCCGTTTCCGTTTCCGTTTCCGTGTCCGTTTCCGTGTCCGTCTCCGGCTCCGTTTCCGTTCCCGTGTCCGGCTCCGTGCCCGTTCCCGGCTCCGTTCCCGTTCCCGTTCCCGTTCCCGTTTCCGTGTCCGTACCCGGCTCCGTGCCCGTTTCCGGCTCCGTTTCCGTGTCCGGCTCCGTCCCGGTGGCCGGCTCCATTCCCGAGCCCGTCTCCGACTGCTCCGCTCGGGCCCGCGGTTCCGATCCTGCTCCGGGCTTCGGGGCCGCAGCGGTCTCCGTGTCGACCGCCACCTGCGGCTCGGGCGCCGCGGGGGGCGTGCCCGAGAGGGCCAGGATCACCGTCGCGGCGAAGGCGCTTCCGGCGAGGAAGCCCAGGACGGCGCCGCTCCAGCCCGCGGTGGGGGCGAGGGCGGCGGGGGCGACGGCTGCCGCCGCGAGCGTGGCCGCGCCGCTGGCAGCGGTCCCGGCGGCGGTGGTGGCGGCGGCGCCGGACGCTTGGCCACCGGCGC
>JBCCAW010000689.1:0-2889 GCA_039814655.1 Myxococcota bacterium
GTCCGGGAGACGTTGACGGATCTTCTCCTCGAAGCGTCGGGCGTCACCGACCGGGCCGGCTTCGCTGCGCGCACGCCGGCGTTGGGCGTCGCGCGGCTCACGGCGCCGGATGGCCCCGCACGCGCTTCCGCGTCGGAGCTCCGCGGAGAAGACGGCGCGCACTCGGCCCTGGCGCCCCAGGACGCCGAGGCCGCTCCGTCGAGCGCGGAGCCCGAGCCGCGGCGGGAGCCCGCCGCGCCGACGTCGGGGCTCCCCAACGTGCTCATCGCCTCGCTGGTTGCGCTGGGCCTCCTGGGCGTCGCCTGGGCCGTGACCAACGTGCCGCGTCAGGCGACACGGGCCGCGTCGGCCCGCGTGGGGACCGAGACCGTGCCGTCCTCGGAGGTCGAGGCGCTCGTGGCCGAAGCCCGGGCCGCGAGCACCGCGGAGGAGCTCGCCCGGCAGGGAGAGCGGCTGCTTGGCGACGACCGGCGGGAGATTCGCCGCGCGGCGGCCCTCTTCCTGCGCGAGCATCCGAGCGCGGAGGCCGTCGACCCCGTGCTCCGGGCCGTGGCGGACCTGGAGCTCGCCCGCGGCTGCCGCGGCTACGAGGAGGCGCTCCGGACCCTCGTGCGCCTCGGGGACGCCCGAGCCCTCCCGGCGGTGGAGCGCTTGGCGGACCGCCCGAAGCGCGGTTGCGGTGAAGGTCGGCGACGCGACTGCATCGCCTGCGTCCGCCCGGAGCTGGGCATCGCCCGGGCACAGCTCCGCGCGGCGGCGGAGGCCCCGAGCCCTCCATAGCGACGCGAGGCGCAGCGCACGGCTGACATGGAGTCCACGCCTCGCGGCGTAGGAGGAGGGACCGCGCGCTGCGGCCCTCTCTCGGAGACCCCATGACGACCCTCGCTCTCGCCCCCTTGCTCGGACTGCTCGCTCTCGTACTCCGCGCCGTGTTCCCCGAACGCTTCCTGAACCTCACGCGAACGCTCGTGGAGGAACCCGGCGCGTGCTTGCTCGCAGGCACCGGCGGCGCCCTCGCCCTGGGTGGCGTGAGCCTGGCCGCCGCCATCACGGTGCTGGGCCTGCCCCTGGCCGCGCTCCTGGCCGGCGCCGGCACGCTCGGCGCCTACGTCGGCTTGGCCGCCGTGGCCACGGTCGTCGGCGCCGCGCTCCCCTGGCCAACATCGGAGCCGCAGCCGCAGCTCCGCGTGATCTGCGGCGCCGCCGCGCTGCTCGTCGCTCGCTGGGTGCCCGTGGTGGGCGGGCTCTTGCTGCTGTGCGCCGCGCTCTTCGGTTTCGGGGGGCTCCTGCGCACCCGTTTCGCCGCCGAGGAGGACGAGTGGGGTCCCGGGGCCCCGCAGGCGCTCTGAGAATCGCCCGCCACGCTGAAATACGCTCAGGACTCGTTTCGTAGGCTCTCTGTGACCCTCGTCCACGGCATGCTCTCGCCCATGGCCCGCCCGGCCCCGGCCCCGGCCCCGGTACTCTCCCTCGACGCGCTCGCGCGCCGGGCCGCGGGGGGGGACCGGCCTGCGCTCGAAGAGGCGCTGCGGCAGATCGCACCGGACATCGCCAAGCTCTGCCACTACGTCGCCGGTCCGAACGACGGTGAGGACGCCGCGCAACAAGCGCTGGAGAAGCTCATCCACCGCATCGGCCGCTTCGATGGGGCCCGCGGCAGCTTTCGAAGCTGGGCCCTCACGGTGGCGCGCAATACGTGCCGAGACCGACTTCGGCGCCGCGGCACGGAGCGGCGGAGACGCGGCGGCGACGAGTCGGCGGTGGAGCGCGCGCCAACGGGCGTGCCGAGCCCGGAACGCCTCGTGCTCGCGCGCCTGGACGCGGGAGACCTGGCCGCGGCGCTCGAGACCTTGCCCGAGGGCATGCGCTCGGCGATCGTCCTGTTCCACGTGCAGGGTGCTTCCTATGCCGAGATCGCCGACATTCTCGCGGTGCCGAAGGGCACGGTCATGACCTGGCTTCACCGGGGGCGGAAGCGGCTCCGGGAAGCCCTCGAGGCGCGATGACGGGAAGGCAGCGAAGGCCGGGACCGGACCCTGCAGCGGACGTGTCCGCGGCGGATCCGGGCCGCGAGGCGGCCCTGGAGGCGCTCGCGACGGGCCGGGACGGCGTGCCGCCCGCGCAGCGGGCCGAGCTGGAACGAGAGGCCCCGGAAGAGCTGGCGGCGGCGCGCGCGCTCGCCATCGACGTCGGCTTGCTCTTCGAGGCGCACGCACCGGCGATGGACGCGGCGCACCTCGACCGGCTCACGCGCCGGGCCCTCGCGGCGAGGCCGCCGGCGCCAAAGGGCAGCCGGCTGGCAGCGGCGGGGTTCGTGGGCGCGGCGGTCACGAGCGCGCTGGCCTTCGGGTCGCTGGGGCCCGGCGCGTGGACCCTTCCCACGGTGCACGACCTGGCGGGAGCCGTCGCGGCGATCGGGGCGCTTTTTCGCGGCCTCGACGCCGCCGTAAACGTCGTCCCCGGCGGCTGGGAGGGCCTCGCGCTCGGACTCTCCCTGGCCATGGCGCTGCTTCTCGTGCCGAGCCGGCGGCTCCTGGTCCGGACGGCGCCCGCCGCCGCGCTGCTCGCCCTCGCCCTCGCCTTCCCCGGTTCGGCGTGGGCGCAGCGTGCGCCCGTCTCCTTCGAAGGCGCCTGGCCCGCGGGCGAGCGCGTGACGCTGGAGGTCGAGCGCGAGCCCACGTCGCAGGTGCTGCGACGCGCGGCCGAGGCCGTCGGGCTCGGGCTCGTCGCGTCGCTTCCCGAGGACCCGCCGCTCACGCTGCACCTCCGGGACCGGACGCTGCGCGAGGTCGTGGACGCTGCGCTCCCGGGCGGTGGCTTCCACGTGCTCCGGACGTCGACGCTGCTCGTCGTCCGGCCCGAGGAACCCACCGGCGACGGCGCGCCGCA
>JBCCAW010000465.1:0-4887 GCA_039814655.1 Myxococcota bacterium
AACGAACGTCTCCGCGGTCCTTCGGCCCGAGGTCACGCGCGCCCCTCCTCGCCGATGCCCCGCATCGACTCGTCGTGTCGCCCGCAACCCCGAACCGAAATCCTCGCGGATACGCTCGCGACTTCTGTCTTGGACATCTAGGTGATGGACCGCGGCGCGTCCCGGGCCCGACTCCGGGGCGGACCCACCCTTTTCTACCTGGCGCCGCGTCGGGCCCGCCAGGTCAAGGGCCCCTCAAGTCCCACGGGCCCGGGACCGTCTCTCTGGTCCCGCCGCAGACGCAGGTGCGGGAGGCGCCGTGGGCAACACCAAGGGACTCACCCTCCAGAACTACGTGTCCTTCGTGCGGGAGCGCGCCACGGAAGAGTCCTTCGAAGCGGTCCTGGCGCGGCTGAGCCCCCCGGCGCGGGACATGCTCGGCGACGCAGCGCTCACGCCCATGAGCTGGGTTCCCTACGCCTGCGTGGTCGATTTCCTGCGGGCGGCGGACGCGGTGCTCGGAACCGGCGACGGCGCGCTGCTCTTCGAAGCCTCCCACGCCAACCAGCTGCGCAACGTGAACGGTGTCTACCGCTCGCTGCTTCCGCTCATCTCGACGTCCTTTCTCATCGAGCGCGCGTCGCGGCTCTGGCGCCGGTACCACGACACCGGCGAGATGCACTGCCTCGAACGCGATGCGGGCACCTTGAAGGTCGAGCTGCGCGCGTACCCGGATCTGCCCGCAGGGCACGCGCCGGAGATCGAGGGGGCCTTCGTCGCGTTGATGGAAATGGCGAAGGCGAAGGACATCGAGGTCGCGCACACGAAGTGCGTGCTCGGGGGCGACGGCCAATGCACCTGGCGCCTCCGCTGGTCCTGAAGCCGCGGACCGCGCCCGGCGCGCGAGCCCGACGACGCTCGCGCCGTTTTGGCCCTAGTTCGCCGGGTCCATGACCACGGCCAAACCTCTGCTGCTGATCCTCGGCAACCAGCTCTTTCCGCGAAAGCACCTCGCCCGCTACCGCGAGGCGCCGGTGTTCATGGCCGAAGACCTGGGCCTCTGCACCTACGTGCGGCACCACCAGCAGAAGATCGTGCTCTTCCTCTCGGCCATGCGCGCCTACGCCGAGGGGCTCGGGGAGGCGGGCTTCGACGTGCGCTACCACCGCCTCGACTTGGAGGGCGATCCGAACTTCTTCGCCCGGCTCTCGGCGTGCGTGCAGGCCACCGGCGCGACGCAGCTCGTGCACTTCGAGGTCGAGGACAAGCCCTTCGAAGCGCGCGTCGTCGCCTACGCCGAGGAGGCGGGCCTCGAGCGCGTCGAGCTGCCCTCGCCCGGGTTCCTCTGCAGCCGGGAGCGCTTCGCGTCCTACCTCGAAGGCGCGGGTCGGCCCTTCATGGCCACCTTCTACAAGCAGGAGCGAACGCGCCTCGGTCTGCTCCTGGACGGCGGCGGCGAGCCCCAGGGCGGCAAGTGGAGCTTCGACGAAGACAACCGGAAGAAGCTCCCGAGGCAGCTCACGCCGCCGCTCATCGAAGCCCCGCCGCGCGCGGCCCAGGTCGAGGAGGTGATCGCCCTCGTCGCGGAACACTTCGCCGACCACCCGGGCCGGGCCGAGGACTTCTGGTGGCCCACGACGCGCGCCCAGGCCCTCCGCTGGCTCGCGGACTTCGTGGCGTCGCGGCTGGTGGACTTCGGCCCCTACGAGGACGCCCTCACGACACGCTCGGCCACGGTCTTCCACAGCGCGCTCAGTCCGCTCATCAACCTCGGCCTCCTCACCCCCGACGAGGTGGTGGAGCGCGTCGTCACCAAGGCCGAGGAGGTCGGCGCGCCGCTCCAGAGAGTCGAGGGCTTCGTGCGTCAGGTCATTGGCTGGCGCGAGTTCATCCGCGGCATTTACCGCGGCTACTCGGAGAGGCAGGAAGAGGCGAACTTCTTTGGCCACGAGCGCCGGCTCACGGCGTCCTGGTGGGAGGGCACGACGGGCCTCCCGCCCCTCGACGACACCATTCGCACCGCCCAGCGCCTCGGCTGGACGCACCACATCCCGCGGCTGATGGTCGCCGCGAACCTCATGACCCTGGCGGAGATCGCCCCGTCCGAGGCGCACCGCTGGTTCATGGAGATGTACGTGGACTCGTCCGAGTGGGTCATGGGCCCGAACGTGTACGGCATGGGCCTCTTCAGCGACGGCGGCATCTTCGCCACCAAGCCCTACGTCTGCGGCTCGAACTACCTCCGGAAGATGAGCGATTACGGCAAGGGCGACTGGTGCGACGTGGTCGATGGGCTCTACTGGCGCTTCATCGAAGCCCAGCGGGCGTTCTTCGCCGGCAACGCGCGCCTGTCCATCATGCCCCGGGCCCTCGACCGGCTGGCGCCGGAGCGCAAGGAGCGCATCTTCGCCGCCGCCGAGCACTTCCTCGAGGAGCACACGGCCTAGGCGCCCTCAGGGGCTCGCCGGGAAGCACCGGCGCTCCGGGCGCACGCGCGTGTCCGCCATGCGAAGCAGCACGTTGGCGCTCGCGAGGATGCCTGCGATCCCGCGGCGCTTCGTGGTGAAGCCGATGCGGAGCAGGGTCCCGGGACTCAACGCGTCGAGGCCGCTCGTGGCGTTGGCGGAGCAGGACACGCTCCCGCCCCCGCTGAAGCTGAGCGACGCCGTGAGCGAGCGCGGGATCATGCGCGCGTCGTTGGGCGGCCGGTAGGTGAGCGACACGGTCACGGTCTCGCTCTCGCTCACGTCGAAGGCCGCGCCTCCGGACACGGAGCAGCTCCCGACGAGGCTGTCCGCCGCGGCGGCGTCCAGATCGCGGAGCTGAAAGGTGTCGCTCGCGCTGGTCCCCGTGAAGAAGTCGTGCTCGAGCGCGAAGCCGTCGACGTCCGTCGGGACGCCCACGTCGTTCCCGCGCGAGGGCGCCGGGAGCGGCGACACGTCGCCTGCTTCGGCGAAGACCAGCGCCCAGCCCATGTTCCCGCTTCGCGTGCCGCGGGAAAGGGACGAGAGCTCCAGCGTCGCGTCGACGCGGAAGGATTCGTACCCCACCTGGATCTCGTCTCCGAGCCACACGGCGCCGGCGCCGGTCAGTCGGGACACGGCGCCCACCTCGGCCAGGCGCGCCCGCCCCGCGGGGCTCGGGCACGCCGCGTCCCCGGCGAGATCGTGGTCGCGGCAGACGTCGAAGTCCGTCAGGTCCGGGTTGAAGGTCGCGAGCACGTATTCGTCGTCGATGCCGTCCGTGCCGTTGTCGTCGCAGTAGTTGCAGAACTCCGCGCTCGACAGGCACTCGGCGACGGGCACGGTCGCGCAGTCCGGCCCGCAGAGGCCCATGCCGCCGGTGAAGCCGCAGGCCGTCGTGCACGGGATCACGTCGAGGCCGAGCCGGCAGCCGAAGCCCTCGTCGGTCTCTCCGTCGGCGTCGTCGTCCCCGCCGTTGCACTCCTCCGGCGCCTCGCAGGGGTCGAAGCCCGAGCAGTCGCTCCGGCAGGTGCGCGTGCCCGGCAGGCCCGTGGCGGTCGTGCAGTCCTCGGCGGCGCCGAGGGCGCAGGCGAAGCCCGCCGCGTCGTCGATGAGCTCGTTGCAGTCGTCGTCCTCGCCGTTGCAGACCTCCGGCGCCGGGTCCACGGAGCAATCACCCCACGCGCCGCCGCCTCCGGGCGTCGTCACGCACGCCTCGACGCCGCCGGCGCAGCGGCCCGGGCGGTTGCAGCTCCGCGGCGGGTCGACGCCGGGCGTGCACGTGCAGAGCGCCTCCGGGTCGATCACCCCATCGCAATTTTCGTCCACCCGCGCGGCGGTGCAGAGCTCGAGCGCTGCCGGGTTGATCGCCGCGTTGCCGTCGTCGCAGTCGCCGTCGTTGGTCGCCACGCCGCTCACCACGAAGCAGCCGAGGCTGGGCGTCGCGCCCATGGCGCCGAAGCCGTCGCCGTCTTCGTCCGGGTAGAGGGATTGCCGCACGCCCTCGTCGACGCTCCCATTGCAGTCGTTGTCGAGCGTGTCGCACACCTCCGGGAGCAGCGGGCTCACGGAGGCGCGCGTGTCGTCGCAGTCCGTGCCGCAGTTCGTCCCATTGCAGCAGGCCGCGTCGGGCTCGCCGTCTCCGTCGAGGTCGCGCACGCCGAAGGTGCGCGGGTCGCAGTCCTCGTCGACGTCATCGGGATCGCAGATCTCCGTGAGGCCGGGCGCGCGGCGCCGGTCCGCGTCGTCGCAGTCGGTGCCGCCGCACGCCAGGTCCGCGGCGCCGTCCCCGTCGCGGTCCGGACACGGCTCCGTGCAGGTTTCGCGGGCCTCGTCGCATCCCTCCGGGCACGGCCGGGGTCCGGGGACGCAGCCCCGGGAGTCCGCGGCGGCGTCGGCCGGGTCGCACGCCTCCTCGCCGGTGCAGAAGAGCGCGTCGTCGCAGTCGGCGTCGGAGCGGCAGGGGCTGCCACCGTCGGGATCCGGCAGCGCCGCCGCGTCGTCGCCGCAGCCCGCCAGCCCGCCCAAACTCAGCGCCAGCGTGCAGAGCACTCCGAGCGCGGCCCTTCGTCCCTCGTCCCCCATGCCTTGCAGCCTAGCCCCTCCTTCGGCGGGCGGCCGCAACGGCCCAGTCGGGCTCCAGGGGAGGCGCTCCGAGTGCCGTGCCGACGCGCGGGCATCGCGCCTTGCGCCGCGCCCCGCTGCTCGGAGATGGTCGGGCCCCATCTCCCACTCAGTACAGCAAGGCGGCGAGCGACGGCGCTCGGGCGGGCGCGTCGTGGTGCTGGGCCTCGGCGACACGGGCCTGCTCGTGGCCCTTGGCCTGGGGAAGCGCTTTCGGGTCACGGCGCTGACGCCGCGCCCCTTCTTTCTGTCGGCGCAGAACGCCGGCGGACGCCTCGCGTGGCCGAGCACCTGGGAGCGCATCGGGAAGATCGCGACGCGG
>JBCCAW010000657.1:0-3145 GCA_039814655.1 Myxococcota bacterium
AGGACTACCTCGCGGCGCTGCTCTTCGACGTGCTCGGCTGGGCGTCCGTGGCCGCGTACCGGCGCTTCACCGCCGGCCTCTCGGGCCAGGAGGACGCGCACGTCGTCGACCTGCTCGCCATCCGCCTCGCGTGGGAGCTGCTCCTCTTCCGCGCCGGCGGCCCGCGCCTCGCGTCACGCTGGCAGCTCGCCATGGCCAGCTGGACCCAGCGCGCGACGCAGGCCGAGGCCGCCCAGCGCATCGCGTGGATTCTCCAGGATGCGCTCGAGATCGCCTACCAGGACCGCGTCGCCAGCGAGCTCTTCGCGGCGCCCGGCACCGGCGAGGCGAGCGAGGCGCCGCGCGTGCAGGCGGCCTTCTGCATCGACGTGCGGAGCGAGGTGTTTCGCCGGCACTTCGAGGGCGCCGGAGAGGGGCTCGCGACGCTCGGCTTCGCGGGCTTCTTCGGTCTCCCGGTCGCCTACCGGCCCGTGGGGACCGGCGCGACACGCCCCCAGCTCCCCGGCCTCTTGGCGCCGGCGATGCTCGCGAGCGACGAGGGCGCCGGCGCCGCCGAGGTGCGACGCCCGGCCCGCCTCGAGCGCGGTCGCGTCGTGCGCGCCTTTCAGGACAGCGCCCTCGGCGGCTTCTCCTTCGTCGAGGCCCTGGGCCTGGGCTTCGGCGGCGGGCTCGTGGCGAACGCCTTCGGCTGGGCCCGGCCCACGGCGCACCCCGAGCGGGCCGGATTGAGCGCCCGAGAAGCCGCGGCGCGACGCCCGCGACTCACGGCCAAGGCCGACGGGATGCCGCTGACGACGGCGGAAGAGGTCGACCTCGCCGAGGGCATTCTCCGCGCCATGAGCCTGACCAAGGGCTTCGCGCGCCTCGTGCTGCTCGCGGGCCATGGCAGCCAAACCACGAACAACCCGCACGCCGCGGGCTACGACTGCGGGGCCTGCTGCGGCCAGGCCGGCGCCGTGAACGCCCGCGCGACGGCCGCGCTCATGAACGACCCGGCGGTGCGCGAGGGGCTGCGCGCGCGAGGCATCGACGTGCCGGACACGACGCGCTTCCTCGGCGGTCTCCACGACACCACCACGGACGAGGTCACGCTGCACGACACGGACCTCCTCGGCGAGGCGCACTCGGCCGACGTCGCGGCCCTTCGCGACGCGCTCCGCGTGGCTGGCCAGCGCACGCGGCAGGAGCGCGCCCCGCGGCTCGGGCTCGCCCCGGAGCAGCGCCGGAGCGACGACGCGCTCCTGCGTGCGCTCCACCAGCGCGCCCGGGACTGGTCCGAGGTGCGCCCCGAGTGGGGCCTTGCGGGCAACGCGAGCTTCCTCGTCGCTCCGCGGGAGCGCATCCGGCACCTCGACCTCGAGGGCCGCGCGTTCCTCCACGACTACCGCGCCGAGGAAGATGGCGAAGGCTACCCGGTGCTGAAGCAGATCCTCACGGCGCCCATGGTCGTCACGCACTGGATCAACTTCCAGTACTACGCCTCGACGGTGGACCCGGCTCGCTTCGGCAGCGGCAACAAGGTGCTGCACAACGTCGTCGGCGGAACGCTCGGGGTCTTCGAGGGCAACGGCGGTGACCTGCGCATCGGCCTCCCGCTGCAGGCCGTGCACGACGGAACGGACTTCGTGCATGAGCCGCTTCGCCTGAGCGTCTTCGTAGAGGCCCCGCGCGAGGCCATCGACGGCGTCATCGCCGCGCACGACGTCGTCCGCCAGCTCGTGGACAACGGCTGGCTGCATCTGCTGCAGATCGACCGGACCGCCGAGACCGTTCGCGTCCGCCGCCGGGACGGCTGGCAGCCGCTCCCCGCGGGGCTGCCGGCCTGAGCATGGGCGCTCAGGACACGAAGCGGCAGGCCGAAGCCGGCGTGCGCGTGTCCATGTTGCGTCCTCGGTTCAGGTGGTCGTCGATCTCCGCCGCGCAGCCGATCATGCGACCGAAGAGAAAGACATGGAAGGCGGCTCGCTCCAGGTCCGAGGTCTCGAGGCGGCCGGCGCGGTAGGGCTGCCAGAGCAGACGCAGGAGCGTCGCGGCGATGACGGCGTCGACGTTCACCGCGAAGACGTTCCGGGTCACGCCTTCGTCATGGAGCGCCCGCACGAGGGTGCCGTAGTAGGCGTGAAACACGTTGCGCTGCCCCTCGCGCTCGAGCAGCCGGCGAAGATGAACCTCCCGCGGGTCCACGTTGACGGGCCGCCCGCGGAAGACCGGGTGGTTGATGCCGGGGATGGCCCGCACGCGCTCGCCGACGGCCTTGGCGCGGGCCTTGGCCTCTGCGTAGCGGCGGGCGTGCTCCCGGGCCATGGCCTCGAGGTTCAGCCCCGCGTCTCCCGCCGCGCCGGGATCCTCGAGGCCCGATGCGCCGAAGGTCTCGAGCAAGAGCGCCACGCCCTCGAAGCCGTTGCCGCCATGGCTGAAGCCGCTGTGCGTCAAAAAGCCCATCATCGCCTTGTGCAGGTGCACGCGCTCCGGGGTCTGCGGGCCATCGGCGGACACGGCCCCCTTCGCCCCCTGCGCCGAGATGGTGCCCGGGCCGTTGGTCAGGAGCAGGCCCACGAGCCGCTCCACGGCGCGCACGTCCGCGGCGTCCGTGCCCGTGCCGCCCAGCGCGCGCAGCGCCAGCGCCCCGAGGCTGCCTTCTGCGAGCAGCGTCCCCGTGGCCATGCCCGCGAGGCTCTCCGGGCCGTGGGCCTCCGCAGGCAGCGCGCCGCCGAGCATCGCGCCGAAGAGCCGGAGGTTCCACGGGAGGTTGCGCGCGGTGAGGCGGCTGATGCGCCGGCGCCGAAGCGGCCGCCAGGCCAGCGTGGCGGCGAGCGCACCGAGCAGCAGCTCCGGGTCCTCGGCCGCGCCCCGGGCGCGCAAGACGTCCACGAAAGCCGGGCGCAAGCCCCGGGCGCCGAGGGCCGCGTTCATGGCGGCGCCGCGCGCGCTCGGCACGACGTCCCCGGGCAGCGTGAGGGCCTCCGGGGCTGCCGCGGCCCCGGCGGCCAAGGGGTCCTCGAGCTCACCGAGCGCGTAGGCATCCACGAAGGCGTCGACGGCGGCGCGCGAGCGCTCCACGGCCTTCGGGCCCAGGCACGCCAGCCCGGCGGCGAGGGCCGTCGAAGGGGCGCTGCCTGCCTCCCGCGCCGCCGTCACGGCCGCG
>JBCCAW010000817.1:0-1891 GCA_039814655.1 Myxococcota bacterium
CGGAAACGGAAACGGAAACGGAAACGGAAACGGAAACGCCGACCCGCTTGCCTCTCAGAGCCGGCCGCGAAGCGCTTCGAGGCGGAGCTTCGGCATCATCATCACGGCCTCGGCGAAGATGCGCCGGCTCATCTTCGACTGGCCGGCGCGCCGGTCGACGAAGACGATGGGCACCTCCTTCACGCGGAAGCCGCGGAGGAGCGCCCGGTAGGTGAGCTCGACCTGAAAGGAGTATCCGTTCGAACGAACGTTCGCCAGGTCGAGGCGCTGAAGCACCTCGGCGCGGAAGCCCTTGTAGCCGCTCGTGAGGTCTCGAACGCTCAAGCCGAGAATCATACGGCTGTAGAGACTCCCGCCCTTGCTGAGCACGTGCCGGCCGAGGCCCCAGCCCTCGACGCCACCGCCGGGAACGTTGCGGGACCCCACGACCACGTCCGCGCCCGCCGCAAAGGCCGCGAGGAAGTCCGGCAGGTAACCGGGGTCGTGGCTGAGGTCCGTGTCCATCTCGAAGACGAGCTCGTAGCCACGCTCGAGCGCCCAGCGGAAGGCGTCGAGGTACGCGCTCCCGAGCCCCATCTTCCCCGGCCGGTGCATCACCTGGACGCGCGGGTCCCGGGCCGCGATGGCGTCGGCGAGCTCGCCGGTCCCGTCCGGGGAAGCGTCGTCGACGACGAGCACGTGGGCGTCCGGCAGCACCTCGAACACGCCCGCGAGGAAGGGCTCGAGGTTCTCGCGCTCGTCGTAGGTCGGAGTGACGATGAGGACGCGCTCCGGGGCGCGCTGGGCACTGGCGGCGCTCATGCCTTCTTCGGGAGCTCCGGCGACTCCTGCAGGTAGGTGTAGCCGCGGAGGCTGTCTTCGTAGTGCCGCATGAACATGCTCAACGCCTCGAGGTTCATGCGCCCGGCCTTCAGCGCGCGCTCGGCCTGCACGCGGACGCGCTCGACCATCTCTTCCGGATCGTACTGGAGGTAGCGAAGCACCTCCTCGATGCTGTCTCCCTTGATCACGTGCGCCACGCTGTGCCCGTAGTCCTCGAGGCGGACGTGCACGGCGTTGGTGTCGCCGAAGAGGTTGTGCAGATCGCCGAGGATCTCCTGGTACGCGCCGCCCAGGAACATGGCGAGAAGGTAGCGCTCCCCCGGCCGCACCGGGTGCACGTCGAGGGCGCTCTGCACGTCCTCGACGTCGATGAAGCTCTGCACGATGCCGTCGCTGTCGCAGGTCAGGTCCGCCAGCCGAGCCTTCAGCGTGGGCTCCTCATCCAGCCGATGGATGGGGATGATCGGGAAGAGCTGGTCCATCGCCCAGATGTCCGGCGCGCTCTGGAAGATGGAGAAGTTGCAGTAGTAGATGGTGCCCAGAAGCTCATCGAGCTGCTGAAGCTCTTCCGGCACGTGCTTGCGTCCGCGGAGCTTCTCGCGGATGCGCTCGCAGCACGCCCAGAAGAGCCGCTCGGCTTCCGCGAGGTCACGCAGGCCGAGGTAGCCGAACTTGAAGAGGCTCCGCGCCTCCTCGAGAGCCTGCGTCGTGTCGTGCCAGGACTCCTGCACGTTCTTCGGCTGAATGCCCTGGAAGACCTCCCAGAGCTCCTGGAGCA
Organism: Myxococcota bacterium; assembly: GCA_039814655.1. GTDB lineage: Bacteria > Myxococcota_A > Polyangia > Polyangiales > Houyiibacteriaceae > CALCTH01. Next base: position 1,601 of record JBCCAW010000817.1, read on the forward strand.
CGCGATGGGCGCCCGCGGCGGGCTGCTTGGGCCGACCGCGGTCTTCGTGCGCGTCGCCCACGGCGTCGAAGACCAGAACGGACTGATACGCCGCGACAGCCCGCCCGGACTCACTCACGATGGTCGGGCACGGCACCTCGGCCTTCTCGCAAGCATCCTGGATGCCCGCGACGACGTCGTAGGCATACTCCTGGACGCCGTAGTTCATCGACGCCTTGAAGTCGGTCCTCGACCCGTCGTAGTCGACGGCGAGACCCCCGCCCACATCGAGGAAGCCCATGGCGGCGCCGA
>JBCCAW010000782.1:0-2137 GCA_039814655.1 Myxococcota bacterium
CGGCGGCGGCTCGTCGGGCACGGCTCCCGCGTACACGACGAAGCCCTCGAGCGTTGGGCGCGCCTCCTCCGGCAGCTCGGCGAGGCGCGCCAGGTCCGTGCGGAACACCTCGACGTGGCCATCGGCGAGGATCGCGCGCTCGAGGGACGTCGGCACGGGCCCCACGAGAAAGACCGACAGGCGCCGCGCCGCGGGGCTGGGGATGACCAGCCGGTCGTCGAGGTCCAGGGCGTCCCGGAGCGGCGCCCCCTGCGCATCGCGGAGGGCGAGCTCGACGAGCGGGGCCCGGCCCTGGTCGTCCGGAGCGAGCGAAGCCCGGAGCACCACGCGCGTCGCCTCGCCGGGCTGGAGCGTCAGCCGGCGCGACGCCAGCGGGCGGTCCTGGCCGAGGGCACGGGCCTCGAGGAAGACGTCCCGCGGCGCGGCCCCGACGTAGCGGACGCGGGCGAAGAGCTCCGTCGCGTCCGGGTCCCCGGGGCGGCCCGGCTCCGCCGGCGCGGGATGCGCCGCGGCGTCGACGAGCGCGGCGTTCTCCACCTCCGCCGACGCGAGGCGCTCGATGGTGAGCGGGACGTCCGCGGCGGCCAGCGCCACCTCGCCGTCGGCAGCCGCGTCGGTCAGCACCACGATACGGCCGCCGGCGCGCCCGGCGAGGCGCTCGGCGGCGAGCGCCGTCGCCGCTTCGAGGCCCCTCCCGCCGGGGGATCCCCCGCGGCAGCCCCTCGATGGCGAGCGCATCGAGCGCCGCCTCGAGGGGCGCGCGCTCGGCCGTGAGCGGCACGCGGACCGAGGCGTCGGCACCGGCGGTCAGGAGTGTGACCCGCGCCCCCGGGGGCCGCGCGGCGACGAGGGCTCGGGCGGCCACCATGGCGCGCCCCAGCCGGCTCGTGCTCTGTCCCGGGTCACGGGCGGCCATGCTCGGCGTGACGTCGATGACCACGGCGAGGTCGCCGGCGCCGGTCTTGACGGCCCCGCCGACGGGCCGCGCGAGCGCGACGGCCAACGCCACGACCGCCAAGGCTTGGAGGAGAAGGGACAGCTGGGGCAGAAGGCGACGAAAGGGACGCTCGGCGCGCAGATCGCGGAGCGCCTGCTCCCAGAGCAAGGTCGAGCCGACCAGGCGCTCACGGCGACGCCGCTTGAGCACATAGAGCAGCACGAGCGGCGCCAGCAGCCCCAGCCAGAGCAGCCCTGCGGGCGCCAGGAAGGTCAGCAGCCAGCTCATGGGCGGAGCCGTCACGGCGCGCCCCGCAGGTACTCGAGGAGCGCGTCCTCGAAGCGCCGCGCGCCGCCGAAGCGCACCGCGATGAACCCGCGCCGCTTCGCGTAGCCGTCGATGGCGGCGAGAAAGGCCGCGAGGCGTTGCCGATAGGCGCGCAGCACGGCCGCGTCCAAGGTGACCTCCACCCGGCGTCCGCCTTCCGCGTCGACGAGGGCGAAGTCCGGCTCCCCTTCGCCGCCGGCCAGCGCCTGCTCGGGAGCCAGCTCCTCGGCACCGAGGACGTGAAAGAGCACGGGCTCGTGCCCCGCGGCCGCCAGCCGGTCGAGGGGGCCCTCGAAGCCGCCCGGGTCGAGAAAGTCCCCGATGACCGCGACGAGGCCCGGGCGAGGCCTTCGCGCGAGAAAGCCCTCGACGCTTCGGCCGAGATCCGTGGCGCCCGCGCTGCCGCTCGGGCCTTCGAGGCTCTCGAGGTAGCGGAGCAGCGTGCCCACCTGGCGGCGCCCGCGAAGCGGCGACAGCGGCGGCAGCGCCCGCGCGGCGAAGGGCGTGACCGAGACGCGCTCCGTGCCCACGAGGGCCACGTAGGCGAGGGCCGCCGCCAGGCGCTTTGCCTCGTCGAGCTTCTCGCCGCGCATGGAGCGGCTCAGGTCGAGGAGCAGGTAGAGGGTCAGGTCCTCCTCGGCGACGAAGAGGCGAAGGACCAGCTCTTCGAGGCGCGCGTAGGCGTTCCAGTCGATGCGGCGAACGTCGTCGCCGGGAACGTAGGCCCGGTGGTCCTTGAGCTCGACGCTCTGCCCTCGCCGCTGGCTCCGCCGCCGCCCCGCGGCGCCGGCGAAGCGTCGGCGTGCCAGCAGCCGACCGGCAAGGCCTTAACGGCCGGCGGATTTTAAGTCCGCTGTGTTTACCAATTTCACC
>JBCCAW010000744.1:0-2441 GCA_039814655.1 Myxococcota bacterium
GAGGGCTTCGCGCGCGAGGAGGCCGCCGGTGTTCCCCGGGACGCCCCGACGCGTTGCTATCGCGACCCGCGCGCCAAGCCCGAGCTCCTCGTGGCCCTCGACCGCTTCGACGCGCTCGTGGGCTTTCGAGGACCCGAAGCGATCGCGGCGACGCTCGCGTCCGGCGGGCTCCTCGAGGAGCTCGGGGCGCTGCTGCCGTCCGGCGGCGACGTGGAGACGACGGTGCGCGCCTACTTCGCCCTGGCCCCGGAACCGCGGGCGCGGGCGTTGACGCGGGGGCTCGCGCGGGCGGCGACGCTGGCGACGGAGGACGCGCGCTGGCTCGCCGCGGCGCATGAAGCGCAAGGGGCGCCGGCGCAGCCCGATCCGGGGCTCGCCTTCGTCCTTTGGCTTCGGCGGGTGCAGCTCCGCCCCGGCGAGGGCCTCTTTCTGCCGGCCGGCGTTCCTCATGCATACCTGCGTGGCCTCGGCATCGAAGTCATGGCGAGCTCGGACAACGTCCTCCGCGCGGGGCTGACGCCAAAACACGTAGACGTCGCGGAGTTGCTGCGCGTGGTGCGCTTCGACGCGCCGGCCCCCGCGGTGCTGCCGGCGCCTCCGGCGGGCCAGGCCTACGCCACGCCGGCTCCGGAGTTTGCCCTGGTGCCCTCTGCCGAGGGACTCTCCCGTGTCGCCGCGGGCCCGGAGACCGTGCTGCTCCTCGGGCCTCCCGGCGCCGGCGCCACCCTCGAGGTCGCGGGCGAGACGTTGTCCCTGGCGCGCGGCGACGCGGCGCTCCTGCCCCACGGCACGCGCTACCGTGCGCGTGCCCCGGGAGGCGCGCTGTGGCTCGTGCGGCCGGGGCCTTCGTGAACGCCAGAAGGCCGGCTCAGCGCGGCGGCGCCGGGATCGCTGGAGCGGCCGCGAGCTCTCGCCCGTGCGGGTCGAGGAGCTCCTTCCGCACGTAGTCGCGCAGGCGCAGGAGCGGCTCCGGGTGCGTCCCCGCGCAGGCGATTTCGCCCGTGCGCCCATGCGCCCGCAGCGCGAAGTGCGTCACGCGCCCCGGCTCACCTTCGCCCTCGCAGCGCCGTGGCAGCTCCCAGAAGTCCACCTCGTCGAGCAGGTCCTGAAGCCCCGTGAGCTCGCGAATGGAGAGGGCGAAGCCGGCGCGGTGCCAGGTGACCTCTGGCGCGCCGCCGAGGACACGGCGGGCCCGGAAAAAGAGGTGTTCGAGGGCCCCGTCTCCGGTGATCACCGTCTGCACGCGCCCGCCGATGTCCGGGTGGTGGTCGACGATGCGGAAGGCGAAATCCGTCGCCTCCGGCAGCGCCGTCGGCGGTGGGACGTAGGGCTCCGGCGCGTCGTCGCCCGTTCCGCAAGCGAGCGCCAAGGCGAGAGCGAGCGCGGGCAGCCCACGCCGCCCTTGCCGCCTACGTCCTTGGCCTCCGAAGCGCATGGGCCAAATCATAGGTACGTTGCGCCGCCGCGCGAAGCCTCAGGCGCCGCTCAGCGCCGCTCCGTCGCCACGTTGACGATGATCTGACGCCCGTCGAGCTCGCTCCGGTGGAGCTTGTCGATGGCGCCGGGGGCGTCCTTGCGGTCCGCCATGGTGACGAAGCCGAAGCCGCGTGAGCGGCCCGTGTCCCGGTCCGTCACCACCACGGCCTCGACGACGGCGCCGTGTGCCTCGAAGGCCGCCCGGAGGCCGGCGTTGTCCGTGTTGTAGCTGAGCCCGCCCACGAAGAGCTTCGTCGGCATCGTCGGCGCGCCCTCGCCCGGGGACGCGAGGGTCCCGCCCTCGAAGTCCTGCATGGCCTCGGCGATGGTCGGCAGCGTCCCGGCGGCTTCCTCGGCGCTGATGATCTCCACGCCGGCCGTCTCGCGCTCGCGGCGCTCCCAGCGGCGCTCGTCCTTCTCGCGCTTCCGTTCGGCCTTTCGCTTCTCGCGGGCGCGCTTGTCCGGGGTGCTCATTGGTCACCTCGTCGGCAGCAAGTGGCGTCGGCAGAGGCAGTCGTTTCGGTCGAGTTCGGTTGCTTCATGGGCTCCTGTGAATGTCTATTTACATGGCCTAGACGTGAGGCGATGTCCATCGATGGGCTCAGCCCTCGTGGGGCGAGCGGTCGTCCCCACCTCGCGGGCCTCGCGGGGGACGGCCCCGGCCCTTCTTGTGCTTCGGGCCGCCGCTCTTGTGCCGAGGGCCGGGGGCTCCGCCACCGCCCTCGGGTCCGCGCGCGGGTTTCACGGGCACGCGCTTGCCCCGCACTTCCACGTCGCCGCGGGCGAGAATCTGCGCCGCGGACGCTTCGCTCACGCGCACGAAGCTCTTGGCGTCGAGAATGGTGATGCGGCCGATGCTCCGGCCGTCGATGCCAGCGTCGTACGTATGGACCCACTGGAAATCATAGAGCCTCTTTGAATAGGGCAAAAAAACAATTACAGGGAGTTAAGGCGAAATTAAAAAC
>JBCCAW010000792.1:0-2076 GCA_039814655.1 Myxococcota bacterium
CCTCCGCCGCGCTCGCCGCCGCCGCGGCCGCCGCCGCCGCCGCCGCCTCGGCTTCCGAGGTATCCGGCGCCGCGTCCGGGTTGTCCGGGTCGACGACATCCGTCGCCTCGGCCACCGCCGCCTGCGCGGCCTCCGCCGCCTGCGCGGCCTGCATGGCCTGCGCCTCCGCGGCCTGCTCGGCAACGATCTGCGCGTGGAAATCGTCGATGCGCCGCACCCGGTCTCGCACCGCTGCGGCGTCCGAGGCGTCCGGCGCCGCGTCGAGGTAGCGCCGGTAGAGGCCGAGGGCCTGGTCGAAGTCGCCCTGACGCTCGTAGCTGATGCCCGCGTTGTAGAGGAACGCGGCGAAAGGCCTCAGCTCGTAGGCCTCGAGGAACTTTGTCGCCGCCGACGCGTAGTTCTCCGCCAGGTAGGCGGCCTGGCCCTCTTCCATCGCTTCGCGTGCGGCCTCGAGCACCTCACGCTGTGACTGCGCCGCCACCGGCCACGCCGTGACGACCACCATTGCCATTGCCAGGACCCAACGCATGCTCGCCCCTCGCGGGAAAGCTATCCAAAGCCGCGGCTGCGCGATACCCCTTCCTTTCGCCAGGGGACCGCGGCAGGTAACGCTTGCGTGTCCGGCGACGTAAGCTCCCCACGGGTGAACCGCTGCCCGAGCCCATGACCTCCCTTCCCGAGCATGTTCCCGCGGCCCCGAGCCGAGCGGACCGCTGGCTGCGCGTGGTGCCCTGGCTGGTCGCGGCCGGGGGCGTGTACGCGGTCGGATGGGCGCTCCAGGGCGAGACCATGCCCACGGGTGAGCCGGCGCCTGACTTCCGGGTCACGCTCGCGACGGAGGAACACGTCGAGCTCACGGAGCCCGCCGAGTTCGACCTCTCGGCCCAGCGAGGCCAGGTGGTCGTCTTGAACTTCTGGGCCGACTGGTGCCCGCCCTGCCGCGCCGAGGCGCCGGCGCTGCAGACCGTCGCCCGGGAGCTCGAGGCCACCGGCGACGTGCTCCTGGGCCTGGCCGTGGAGCGGCGCTCGCTCGCGTCCGCCGAGCGCCTGGGCATGCACTACCCGCAGGCCTTCGCGCCGCCGGAGATGGCCGCGCTGTACAAGGTGAGCATGCTGCCGACGACGGTCGTCATCGACCCGGCCGGCCGCGTCGCCGAGGTATTCGTGGGCGGCATCGACGCGGACGCGCTGCGCGAGGCCGCGCAGGACGCCCGCGACTCGGTCCTCTAGATCTCGATCTCGCTGTCCGACCCGGAGGGAGCTGCGGGAGGGCGTAGTGCGCTAGGGCGCGGGCGCCGCCGGCGGAGTCCGACCTTCGAGGGTGAGAGGCACGACCAGGTAGCCGCCGCGCACCTCGAGATCCTGCTCCGTTCCCAGTACGAGGGAGAAGTCCGCGAGCTCCGGCGCGATGCCCTCCAGGGGCAGGGCGAAGGCGGGAGCGTCGATGCTGAGGTCCGCGACGAGATCGGTCACCGTGCCCCAGAGCTGACTCACGAAGAGCCCCGTGAGCGCCGGCCCATCGAGGCCGAGCGGCGGCCCCTCGCCCTCCGTCGAGATGATCCACGCTTCCACGCGCGGCGAGTTGTCGATGGCGAGGCCCAGTGCCCCGTCCCGCGTGACGAGGCGCGCGCCGACCCGGAGGCTGAGGCCATACACCGTCGTGTCCCCGAGGGACTCGAGCTCGAGCTCGAGCTGCCCGAGCGCGAGCACCAGGTCGCCGGTCTCGCGTCCGCGCGGCGCGCGCACCACCGGCGGCATGCGACCGAGGACGCGCCCACGGCTGATGAGCCCGGAGATGGTCTCCGGGAGGAGCGTGGTGATGTCGAGGTCGATGAGCCCCGAGTTCCAGAGCACGTGCAGCGCCTGGTTTACCGTGGCGAGGCGCGCCGCGAGCTGAAGGGGCCGGCCGGCGACGAAGGGGTCGTCGCCGCTCGTGCCGAAATCCGCCGCGCCCGGGCTGCTGGGAAAGGCCACGTCCGAGCGCGTCCGGAGGAAGAGGTCGAGGGGCACCTGCATGCGCTGGCCCGCGTCGACCACGGGCGCGCCGATCGCCCCGTCGAGGAGGAGGTCCGTCGC
>JBCCAW010000854.1:0-1617 GCA_039814655.1 Myxococcota bacterium
CCGCCGGTGCCCTGCACGAGCACCGTGTCTCCGGCCCGGAGGCCCCCGAGCTCGACAAGCGCCGACCAGGCCGTCAGCGGCGCGCACGGCAGCGTCGCGGCCTCCTCGGCGCTCAGGTGCGCCGGCGCCTTCACCACGCCTTCGGCATCAAGGATCATCGTCTCCTGGAGGAAGCCGGGCAGCGGGCCGCCGCGGGTGGTTCGAATGGAGCTCTTGTCCGGCTCACCGGCGATCCAGGTCGGCGCGAAGCAACCGCAGACCCGGTCTCCTACGGCGACGCGCGTCACCCCCGGGCCGACGGCGTCGACGATGCCTGCACCGTCCGAGAGCGGCACGAGCGGGAGCGCGAGGCGCGGGTCGTATTGCCCCTTCACCATCAGCAAGTCCCGGAAGTTCAGCGAGCAGGCCTCGAGGCGAAGGCGAATCTCACCGGGGCCCGGCTCTCCGGCGGGTGGCCGCTTCACGAGGCGAAGGTGGTCGAGACCGAAAGCGTCTCCGATTTCCCAGGCGCGGTTCTCGTTGCTCATGGTCCCTCCCTATCATGCTCGGCGGCGGCGAGCGCCGCGCGGGCGTCGTCGAGATGGCGCGTCGCGAGGCCGCGCCAAGGGTCGCCGTCCGGGGCGAGGCGAAGGTACGCGCGCCAGGCCTGCACGGCGTCCCGGAGGTGGCGGCGGCGCTCCCGGCCTTCACTCGTGCCCGCGGCGGCCAGGTGGCCGAGGCCCTGATAGGCCCGGAGCTCCGACGCGGGCTCGAAGAACACGCCCTCCGAGGTGAGCACCTCGATGCCCGTCCCCATGGCGACGGCCCGGCCAGCCTCCCGGAGCGCGTCGTCGTGCTCGCCGAGCCGATCGCGGCAGAGCGCGAGGCCGAAATAGGCGAGCTGCTCCGTACGCACGGAGTCCACGCGGCGGCCGAGCGTCGCGGCGAGGCGGTAGCTCGCGAGGGCTTCGACGAGGCGTCCGGCGAGCATCAGCTCTTCCCCCCGGTTGCCTGCCGCCGTGGCGCGAAGCGCCGCCGACGTGCAGCGCTGGACGCAGGCGCCATAGAGCGCGATGGCGCGCTCCCGGTCGCCCCGTTTCGAATAGAGCACCGCGAGCGTCTGCTCCGCGACGCCAGGGAGGAACTCGCGATCGACTTCGAGGAGCGTCTCGAGCGTGGCGATGGCCTCGTCCGTGCGCTCTTGTGGCGGGCCTCCTCCCGGCGCGGGCCGTTCGAAGAAGGCCAGGAGCTGGCCGAGGAGAAAGAGCACCTCCGGGTCCGTCGGAACCAGCGCGCGGGCCCGCTCCAGGCGCACGATCGCATTCTCCTGGTAGGCCGAACGCATCTGCGCATTCTGCGCCGCGGACGCTCGCTGCGCGATGCGCTCGGCCTGGCGCAGCAGCTCGCGGGCGCGGCGCATGCCCGGCCGGCGCACCTCGCGCCAGAAGTCGCTCGTCTCCGAGAGCGAGCGAGGCTCGGCGCCGTCCTGGGCCGAGGTCAGGACCGGGCAGGTCAGGCTCGTGGACGCCGCGGCGAGCAGCGCGATCCGGAGCCGGGCGCTCATCGCCGCGGTGCGCTCCGGGCGCGGGCCGCGTGCTCCGCCCAGGGCCCTCCGGCCTCGGCGGCCTCGGCCCAGGC
>JBCCAW010000027.1:0-20466 GCA_039814655.1 Myxococcota bacterium
AACGAACGTCTCCGCGGTCCTTCGGCCCGAGGTCACGCGCGCCCCTCCTCGCCGATGCCCCGCATCGACTCGTCGTGTCGCCCGCAACCCCGAACCGAAATCCTCGCGGATACGCTCGCGACTTCTGTCTTGGACATCTAGATGTCCGGGGAGACCGCCGCGGCTACTCGAAGAGGACGGTGCTCGCCGTGAGGTTGCCGTGGCGCTTGACGGGCTGTGGGCCGCACGCCTCGCTGCCTGCCGCCCGACGGAACGGCTTCGAGGTTGAAGGGCGCGACCTCCATCGAGGTACCCAACGGCGTCTCGCGCCCGGCCTTGAGCCGATCGTGGCGCCGCGAGCATGGAGATCAGGGCCTCCACGAGCGCACGCCGGCCGCGTCCCGAGGGCCGGCGGAGCGTCGTCTCCGCGATGTTCCGTGTCGCGTGGCCTGACATTCGTGTCGTGGTGGGCCACGGCACGTGACTTCGGTGCGTCGCGTGACCGGGCGGCCACGGTGCGTGCGGGCGTTACGTCGCCGGCGCCGACGCCGAAACTCCGACGGTGCCGGTAGCGCGGCGATGAATGGCCCGGGGCCGGTGGCACACGCGGGGGCCGGATCGGTGTTTGCAAGGGCATTCCCCGTGCGCTTTTTGGTCCCGCTCCTTTTCCTCGCCCTGGCGGGCTTCGGCATCGGATGCCGGGGCAGCCTCGAGGTCGAAGGAGACGCCGTCGCGCCCTCGCGCGAAGGCCGGCTCGCGCTCCGCTGGGGGGCGCCGGGCATCGGGCTGGTGCACGGCGAAGGCGAGCTCGAGGCCGGGCGCTACTGGCTCGGCCTCCCCGGCCGCCCGCCGCCTGCCGCCTTCCAGCACGCCGCCTTCCAGAACCGCGTGGCCGTGGCGGAGGTGGTGCTCTTGCCCCCGGACGCGACGGTGCAGCTCGGCGCGCCGCTCGAGGACGTGCGCGGCGTCGCCACCGAGCACGTGATCGTGTGGTCCGACGCCCCGCGAGGCGAGCTGCCCGAGGGCGCGAGCTGCGCCCGGCGTGAGGGGACGCGGCTCGTCTCCGTGCCCTGCCGCGATCTCGCGCTCCGCTTTCGCTGAGCGCCCGGCGTCTCTAGGCTTTGCCGGTGCCGGAGCTGCCGGACATCGAGCTCTACCGCCACGCGCTCGCGCAGCGCGTCGTAGGGCAGCCCTTCGAGCGGGCGCGGCTCGCCAGCCCCTTCCTGCTCCGCACCGTGGACCCGCCGCTGAGCGCCTTCGAGGGCCTCCGCCTGCGCGAGGTGCGCCGGCTCGGCAAGCGCCTGGTCTTCGCCTTCGAGGGGGACCTCTTCTGGGTCTTGCACCTGATGGTTGCGGGCCGGCTCCAATGGAAGAAGAAGGGCGCCAAGGCCCCCGGGCGCGTGGGTCTCGCGGCCTTCGACTGGCCCGAGGGCACGCTCGTGCTCACCGAGGCGAGCAAGAAGAAGCGCGCGCGCCTGCACACGGAGCGCGGCGAAGACGCCGTGGCGGCGCACGACCCCGGCGGCCTCGAACCCCTGGGCGCCAGCTTCGAGGCCTTCGACGCGGCGCTCACCCGGAACAACCACACGGTGAAGCGGGCGCTCACGGACCCGCGCATCTTCAGCGGCATCGGCAACGCCTACTCCGACGAGATCCTCTTCGGCGCCAAGCTCCCGCCGCATCGCTGGACGCAGAAGCTCAGCCGTGAGGAACGCGAGCGTCTCCACGAAGCGACGCAAGCGCTGCTGACCGAGTGGCGCGACCGGCTCATCGCGGAGGTCGGCGAGAGGTGGCCGGACAAGGTCACGGCCTTCCGCCCGGACATGCGCGTGCACGGCAAGTTCAAGGAGCCCTGCACCGTGTGCGGCGAGCCCATTCAGCGCATCGCCTACGCGGACAACGAGACCAACTACTGCGCCCGCTGCCAGAACGAAGGCAAGCTGCTCGCGGACCGGGGCCTCAGCCGCCTACTCAAGGGCGACTGGCCCAAGAGCCTCGACGCCCTCGAGCAGATGAAGCGCGATCGCAAGGGCTGACGCTCGCCCGCCCGCTCAGGGATCCGGCGCGAGGCGAAAGACACGTACGGTGCCGCTGCCCGAGTCGTCGCCGACGGCGCTGACGTAGAGAAGGTTGCCCGTCGCGGCGAGCGCGTGGCCGAAGGCGATCTCCGGCAGCTCGGCCAAGGGCCGCAGAAAGAGCGGCCCGTCGATGGGCAGGCCGTCGCCGCTCCGCGCATAGAGGTACACCGTGCCCTGGTCGCCAAAGGGCCCGGGTCGCAGGCGCGTGTCCCGGCCCAACCCCGGCGCGTCTCGAAGGCGGTCGTCCGGGGAACCGCGAAGGACCCACTCGCTCGTCATCACGAGGGGACGCGGGGGCTCCGTGCGCGGCGGTTGTCCTGGCGGCGCTTCCAGGCGGAAAGACTCGGCCCACTCTCCTTCCCGCCGCTCGAAGACGCGCGTGTCCGCCTCGGTAGCAGCAAGGAGAACGTCCCCGCGGAAGGCCAGCGCGGCGACGTTGGCGCGCCGGGTCACCTCCTCGAGCGTTCCGCCAGGTGTCCAGACGGATACGACGCCGCCGAGCGAGGTCTCGATGGCTACCCGCGTCTCCGAGACGGCCATCTCGCCGTAGCCAAAGGAACCATCGACCGAGCGCACCTGCTCCCCCGTCGCGTCCAGCTCCGCTACGCGATCGCGCCAGCGCACGATGAGCCGGCCGCCCGGCAAGTAGGCCAGCCCCGTGACGATGCCCCGGTCCACCTCGCGCGTCAGGCTCCAGACACCGTCGACATCGCGCGTGTACAGGAAGAGCTCGCGCTGGTCGTCGCCGGCCACGGCGAGGCGGTTTCCCGAAAGCGCCAGGTAGGTGCCGAAGGCGAAACCCCGGCGCGGCTCGTCGCCATCGATGGGCGCGCGAATGGCGGCCTCGACGGCCCAGTTCTCGCCTTCGCGGCGGTAGACGTACACGGCGCCGAAGCGTCGACTGCCTTCGCCGGTCATCGCGTCGAGGGGCGGGTGGTCGATCCCCGGCAGGGTCACGGAGTCCGCCGGTGCGCCGATGGCCACGAGGTCGCCGTCGGCGGCGAGCGTCGAAGCGAAGCCCGAGCGTCGCTGCGGCGCCGTGATGGTGCCGGCTTCCAGCGCGCCGCAGGCCAGACCGAGAAAGCGCTCGCAGGCGTCGCCGGTAACGCAGCGCGCGTCGGCGCAGCTCTCGTCGCTGGCGCAGCCGAAGCCGCAGCCTCCACAATGCACGTCGCTCTGCGGCGCCAGGTTCTCGTCGACGCGCCCGTCGCAATCTTCGTCGAGTCCGTCGCAGGTCTCCGGGCGAGGGGCGGTCCCCGCGGCAGCGGGCTTCACCACGCAGCGACCGGCCTCGCAGAGCTCGCAGCTGTTGCACTCTCGTTCGCAGCACTGGCGCTCGACGCACGCCTCGCTGGCGCAGTCTCCGTCTTGCACGCATCCGGCGCCCAGGGGCGAGCCCGCGTCGGGGAGCCGGGTGCACCCGCTGCGTAGATCGCAGGTCTCGCTTTCCGCGCAGGAGGAGTGGTCGATGCTCACGAAGCACACGCCGGCGACGCAGCTCGGTCGCGTCGCGCACCGCCCGGCCGTGGGAGCGCACTGCGCATCACTCAGGCACGCCGGGGGAGGGCAGCTCGCTTCGTCCCCGCGTACGCAGTCCCGGGGCACGCATTGCCCTCCCAGGCAGCGCACGTCGCCGATGCATCGGACGTCCCTGCAGGACCGGGTCAACAAGAAGTCCAGGACACCGGGCTCCGGTGGTCGGGCGCGACTCGAGCGCAAGACGCTGTTGCCTGCCGCGTCGATGGCGAGCACCTCGAAGGCCGTGGTGCTCGGCGGAACGACGCCGGGACGCAGGCTCGCCAGGGTCCCTGGCGCGCGCTGCCAATCCTCGCCCCGGTCGAGCGCGAGGCGCGCCAGCTCTTGCCCGTCGCCACGCGCGTCGAGGCCGAGGAGGTGGACCTCGAGGACCTCGAGGCCCGGCGTCAGGTCCGTCTGCACGCGAAAGACCCACCCGGGTTCCGTGGGCGCCGGCGCGCAGCCGAAGAGCACGGCCGCGACGACCGTGGGCAGCAAAGGCACGCCGCCGCGGGCTCGCCGCGAAGCCCTGCCCGGCGTGCTCATCATGCGCCCCAACCGGCGTGGCCAGCCATGCCGCGCGGCCCGCTCAGCGCGCCGCCACGAAGCGTAGAAGCGCCTCGCGATCTTCGTCACTCACGTCCTCGAGGTCGTGCACCCCGTCGCGGCAGCGCGCCAAGGTACCGAGCGCCGCGACGTCGGGCACGCAGCCGTCGTGGAGCAGGCCGCTTCGCACGCCGGCGCCGCGCAGCGAGGGCGTATCGAGCACCGTGCCGCGGAGCCGGTGCCGCTGCCCGTCGCTGAGCCGCGAGCCCGTGTGACAGTCCGCGCATCCCGCCGCCGCGAAGGCGGCTTCGCCCGCCGCTTCGTCCGCTGCGTCGAGGACCTCGCCGACGGTCTGGGCCGGGATGGATTCCATCCAGCCCATGACCGCCTCCACCTGCGGGTCCGTCGCCAGGCCCCCCATGAGGTTCATGTTGTGCCGGACGATGGCCGAGAGCGACGGAATGGAGCCGTCCCAGTGGAAGGGCGCCGACGCCGCCAAGCCGCCGCCGAGGGGCTGCGTGCGCCGGAGGCCGCCCACGGCGAAGTTCCACACGTGGCCGTCGTCGCCCCCCTCCGGGTGGCAGCTGGCGCAGGCGAGTCCCGAGTCCTGGCGCTCGTGAAAGAGCAGGCGGCCCCCGTCGAAGAGCGGCGTGTCCGACAGCGGCTGATGGCCGTGCACCGACCGGAGCTGCGAGTCGCCGGCCGATTGCGCCACGGCCTCGCCCGCGGAGTTGAAGGCCACAGCCGTGACCAGGCCCCGAGAACCGTAGCGCCCGCGGTCGCCGGGCAGGTCCGCCAGCTGCGGCGCCTCGATGGACCCGAGAGGCTCGCCGCGCAGGCCGAGCACGCGCGCCTCGTGCCCGCCCGCGGCGGCGACCAGGAACCGGTTTTCGCGCGCGGCCACGTCCACGACGAGGCTCGCGTCCGAGAGCGTCACCTTCCGCTGCACGCCGAAGTCCGCGTCGAAGGTGAGAATCTGCGGCGTGACGGGCCCGAGCCCTTGGCTACCCGGCGTGGGCTGAGGCGCGGCCGTTCCGTAGCCGCCGGACCCCGCGGTCGCGCGTGGTGAGTTGGGCTGATTGTCGATGGTCCCCAGGCCGTGGGCCTGGGTCAGGAGCACCAGCCGCCCTTCCGGCGTGGCCGTCAGGCGCCACGCCACCCGCACGCGCGTTCCCGCGCTCGCCGGGGGCGCGAAGGTCTCCACGACCTCGCCGCGCTCGATCTTGAGCACCTCGGCCGAATGGAAGCGCGAGACGAAGAGCGACCCGGAGACGGCGACCACGTCGCGCAGGTCCCGGGGCAGCTCGTGGCGCCGAAGCTCTTCGCCCGTGGCCACATCGAGACCCACCAGCGTGCCGCCAGCCGTGGCGACCCACACGATGTCGCCTTCCACGTCGAGGCCCCGCGGCGCCGGGAGGTCTGCGCGCCACTGCTCTTCGAGGGTCTCGGAGACGCGAATCACCGAGCCCTTGCGCAGCGTGACGACCCACCCGCCAGGCACGGCCACGCTTCGCCAAGGCCGGTCCCCAGGAGACAGCTCGCGCTGTGCGCGGCGGGCGTCGTCCCAGCCGACGCGCCCAAGGTCCACGACGTGCAGCCGGTCCCGGGCGGGCTCGGCCGCGAGGGCCAAGTCGCCGCTCAGCGCCCGCGTCAGCGTTCCGCCGAACACCGGGTCCGGCTTCTCCGCCGGGCTCACGACGGCGACATCGAGCCGATCGACTTCCAGGGCGATCGATGGGCCCACCATCGGGTCGAGCGTTCCCGCATCGAACGCGGGAAAGCGGTCGTCGAGCGCATCCGGCGCCCCACAGGCGGCCACGAAAAGCAGCGCAAGCGACACTCGCGCCTTCGCCGGCCGCGTCCCGCGCCAGTCTCCAAAAGCCATCTCAACCTCCCGAAAGGCCGACCCTATCATGCGTTCTACCCGTTGGCACAGCGCAGCGCCGAGCGCCGCGAGGGCTCGTTGCCCTGGACGGTGAACGCCCTGCCGACGCTCGCCGCTTCGGGCCGCGCCTCCATAGGGCGAGAGAGAGGCTCGATCCGATGGCCGCGACGGGGTCCCCCAGCGCGCGCTTGCTGGAGCCGGGCCGGCCGTGGCACCTCTCGGCCGTGCTCTTCCTGATTCAGTGTTTCGACGGCGCGAGCGGCAGCGGCAAGCGGCCCGGCGCCCGCCCCGACCACCTCGCCTACCTCGAGTCCCAGGGCGCGCAGCTCAAGCTCGCCGGGCCCCTCCTTGGCGACGCGGGCCCCGTGGGCAGCGTCTTCATCCTCGAAGCCGATGACCTCGCCGCCGCGAAGGCCTTCGCCGACGCGGACCCCTACCTCGCGGCGGGCGTGTTCGAGCGCCGGGAGATCACGGCCATGCGCGTGTCTCTCGGCGCCTGGGCGGACTGAGCCCGCGTCACACTTCCGGCCGCCTGTCTCGTCTCCTCTCTTAGCGCCTTCTCGGGCGCGCAGGAGGACCTCATGCGAATCGTCTTGGCCGGCGCGACCGGCGTCATCGGGCGGCCTCTCACCCGGCAGCTTCTCGCCGCAGGCCACGAGGTGGTCGGGCTCACCCGGACCCGCGCGGGCGTGCAGGCCCTTCAAGCCGCCGGAGCGGACGCGCGGCAGGTCGACATCTCGAGCACCTCGGCACTCGCTCCGCTGATGGCCGGCGCCGACGCGGTGATGCATCAGGTCACGGCGCTCCCGGCGCGCATCGGGCCCCGCGGCGTGCGAAGGCAGCTCGCGCCCACGAACCGGCTCCGGCGCGAAGGCACGGCGCTCCTCCTCGCCGCGGCCGAGGTCGCCGGCGTGCCCCGGTTCATCGCCCAGAGCGTCGCCTTCGCCTACGACGGAGGGCCCGAAGGAGGCCCGCGCGACGAGGATGCGCCCTTCGCCACCGAGCCGCCCGGGCCCTTCGTCGAAGGCGCGGCGGCGCTGCGATCGCTCGAAGGCCAGGTTCGCGCGCATCCTGGCGGCACCGTGCTCCGCTACGGCCTCTTTTACGGTCCCGGCTCGGCCTTCGCGGCCGATGGCACCACCGCGGACGACGTGCGCCGGCGCCGCGTTCCCCTCGTCGGCGCGGGCGACGCCGTGGCCTCCTTCGTTCACGTCGAGGACGCGGCCGCGGCCACCGTGGCCGCGCTCGCGGGTCCCCCGGGCACCTACAACGTGGTCGACGACGAGCCGGCGCGCGGGCGCGAGTGGCTGCCGGTGTACGCGCAGGCCGTGGGCGCGCCGCCGCCGCTGCGGGTGCCGCCCTTCGCGGCCTGGCTCTTCGGCGGCACCATGGCCCTCCACTGGTCGACGCGCCTCGCCGGCGCCTCGAACGCACGAGCCGGGGCCGCGCTCGGCTGGGCCCCGGAGATTCCGAGCTGGCGCCTTGGCTTCGCCCTCGCCCGGCACGACGCGCCCGCCGCGCTCCCCGCTCCGGCATGATGCGACCTTCCATGAGCGAGGAATCGACCGAAGGGCCTTCCGGGCTCCCGGCCCCGGACGCCGCCGAGCGTGCCGCGTGCTTCGAGGCCGAGCGGCCCCGGCTCTTCGCCCTCGCCTACCGCATGCTCGGCAGTGCGGCCGACGCCGAGGACCTGCTCCAAGAGGCCTATCTGCGCTTTGCGCAGGCCGGCAAGCCGGAGCGCCCGGGGCCCTTTCTCACCACCGTCGTCACGCGCCTGGCCATCGACCATCTCCGCTCCGCCCGCGTGCGGCGCGAGCGCTACGTGGGGCCCTGGCTTCCCGAGCCGCTCGTCTCCACGGCCCGGGGCCCGAGCGACGAACACGAGCTCGCCGAGTCGCTCTCCATGGCCTTCCTCGTGCTCCTCGAGGGGCTCAGCCCCGCGGAGCGCGCGGCCTACCTGCTCCATGACGTGCTCGGCCTCCCCTTCCAGCAAGTCGCCGGGGCCATAGGGCGCTCGGCGGCGGGCTGTCGCCAGCTCGCGAGCCGGGCGCGGAAGCATCTGCGCCAACGAAGCGCACGCTTCCCGGCGCGGCCTGAGGATGCCGAGCGCTTGGCCTTTGCGTTCTTCGCGGCCGTGCGTGGCGGCGACCTCGACGCGCTCGTGGCCACGCTGCTCCCGGACGCGGTCATGGTCTCCGACGGCGGCGGCGCCGTGAAGTCGGCACGGCGCCCGGTTCACGGCGCCCGCAACGTGGCGCGCTTCCTCCTCGGCATCGCGGCCAAGGCGCCGGACGATCTTCGCGTGGAGCCGCGCTGGGTCAACGGGGCGCCGGGGCTGCTCTTCCTTCAGGACGGAGTGGCCTGGCGCGTGTGCCACCTCGACCTCGCCCCCGAGGGCGTTCGCGGCGTCTACTTCGTGGCCAACCCGGCGAAGCTCGCCGCGCTGGGCGCAGCACCGGGCGAGGTAACCGGCAGCCCACCCTCGACGTCCCAAGGGGAGTAGGATCTCCTCGCCGGCGTCTCGCGCCGCCGGTTTACCTCGCGCGCCGCCCCTCACCGGGCCCGCTCCGAGTCGAAGCTCGTGGGACGCATTCGCCAAGAAGACCGCCGAGACCTCGTGCTCGGCTTCGTGACGCTCATGACCATGATGAGCGCGCACGCGCTCGTGGAGACGGCGCGGGACACGCTCTTTTTGACGAACCTCGACGCGGAGCAGCTCCCCTGGGCCTACCTCTGCATCGCAGCGCTCTCCTTCGTCACCGTGCGCGCCAACGTGTGGGCGCTTGGGCGCACCCGGGACAAGCGCAGCCTTCTCACGGGATCGCTCCTCGTCGGCGGCGCCGTGCACGCGGCCTTCTACGTGCTCCTCGGCGGCGCGCGGGAGCCGCTGCTCTTCGCCTTCTATGTCTGGACCGGCCATCTCGCGAGCATTCTCGTGGTGCAGTTCTGGCTCCTCCTCGACGACGTGGTGACCGTCACCGAGGCCAAGCGCCTCTTCGGGCCCATCGCCGCCGGCGGCGTGGTCGGAGCCACGGTCGGGAGCGCCGCCGCGGCCCAGCTTCTCGCGAGCGGCGCGAGCCCGCGCTCGCTCGTGCTCGTCGCCGCGGGCGTGCTCGCCTTGGGCGCCGCGCTCCCGCGCCTTTGGCAACGCGGCGAAGACCACGAGGTACCGCGCGCGTCCGCCGAGGGCGCCATGGGGACGCTCTTTCGCCACGTGTACCTGCGGCGCCTGCTCCTGCTCGTGCTCCTGAGCACCTTCGCGCTCACCGTGGGCGACTACCTCTTCAAGGCCGTCGTCGAGCGCTCCATGCCGCCGGACGAGCTCGGGCCCTTCTTCGCGCGCTTCTACACCGGGTTGAACGCCGCGGCGCTCGTGGTGCAGCTCCTCTTGAGCGGCTGGCTGCTCCGGACCCTTGGCGTGAACCGGGCGCTCCTCGTGCTCCCGGTGGCGCTGCTGACCGCGGCCGGGAGCTTCGCCCTCGCGCCCTCGCTCTTGCCCGTGCTCCTGCTCAAGGGCGCCGACGGGAGCCTCAAGCACTCGCTTCATCGGACCAGCATGGAGGTGCTCTACCTCCCGCTGCCCCGCTCGCTCCGCGATCGCTACAAGGCGGGCATCGACGTCGTCGGGCAGCGCGGCGGCCAGGCGCTGGTGAGCCTCGCGCTCCTCGCGGGCGTGCACTACGCCGGCGCCGGCCCGCGGGAGATCGCGCTGGTCCTCGCCGTGCTCGTGGTGGCCTGGCTCGCCGTCGTGGCGGGCCTCGAGAAGCCCTACCTGCAGCTCTTCCGCCGGAGCCTCCGCGGTGGCCTCGTGGAGCGGCCGGGCCTCGCGGAGCTCGACCTGCACGGCTTCGAGACGCTCCTCGCCACGCTCAACAGCGAGCACGATGAGGAGGTGCTCGTCGCCATCGAGCTTTTCGAACGCTACGACCGCGTCGAACTGCTCCCGAAGCTGATTCTCCACCATCCCTCGCAGGTCGTGGTGCTCCGCGCGCTCGACTGCTTCGTGGCCTCCGGGGACCGGGCCTTCGTGCCCACGGCGAAGCGCCTGCTGGGTCACGACTGCCCGTCCATTCGCGCCGCGGCGCTCCGGGCTCTGACGCGCGTGGCGCCGGACGAGAAGCTCCTGACGCGGAGCATCACGAAGGACGACGCGCCGGAGGTTCGCACCACGGCGCTCGTCGGTCTCGTCAGCCGGCAGCTCGGCGACGAGGTCGCGCTCCGGGGCATGATTGCCGAGTGCATCGCCGACCACGCCAAGCCGGTGCAGCTGGCGCTGGCCACGGCCATTCGGCGGAGCGACAGCCCGGCCTTCGTGGAGGAGGTGGCGCAGCTCCTCGCGAGCGACGACCCGGAGATTCTCCGGGAAGCGGCGCTCGCCGCCGCCGAGGTCCCGGACCCGCGCTTCATCGCCCCGCTCATCGCGCAGCTCGGCCGGGGCACGGTGCGGGCCGCGGCGCGCCAGGCGCTCGTGGCCCACGGCGACGAGGCGCTCGCGGCTCTGGGCGCAGCGCTCTCGGACCGGTCCGTGCCGCGCAAGGTGCGCCGGCACGTGCCGCGAAGCATCAGCCGCTTCGAGCCGCGCCAGGCCGCAGCCTTGCTCCAGGCGTCCTACGCCGAAGAGACCGACGGCGCCGTGCGCTACAAGCTGCTCCGGGCCCTTGGCGGGCTGGCGGGCCGGCCGGGAGTGCGCCTCGACGAGGCGCGTTTCCAGGGCCGGCTCCGGGCCACGCTCGAGCGCATCGTGCGCCTCCTCGAGCTGCGCGTGGCCCTCGAGGAGAGCGAGCTACCGGATGCGCGCGTATCCGGCGAGGGGCTGGGCCGGGAGCTCCTTCTCGCGACGCTGCGCGAGAAGGAGATCAACGCCTTCGAGCGCGCCTTCCGCATCCAGGCCATTCTGGACCCGGACGAGCGCTACGCGCCCCTTTGGCGCGGGCTCCAGGCCGACGACCCGAAGGTGCGGGCGGCCAGCCGGGAGCTGCTCGGCCACGCGCTCCGCGGCGCGACGCGCGATGCCGTGCTCGCGCTCGCCGACGACCGGCCGGCCCGGGAGCGCCTGGCGGCGGCGGCGGCGGCGCTGCGCCTTTCCCTTCGCCGGCCGGGCTACGAGGAGGCCCTGCGCACCTTGCTCGCCGACGGCAGCGAAGCGCTTCGCTCGCTCACCGCCTACCACGTCGCCGAGCTCGGGCTGACCGGTCTCGAAGACGCGCTCGTGCGCGGCGACGAGGATGGCTCGACGGCCGTCAGCCAAGTGCTCGACAACGCGCTCCGGCTCTTGCGCCGGAGCCAGGCGCCGTCCCTGGGTCTCGCATGAGCGCCGCCCTACCGGTCGTTCGCCCGCCGAGCATGCGCCCGCCGAGCATGCGCCCGCCGAGCCTGCGCGTGCCGAGCATGCGGGCCCCGGGGAAAGGCGCGGCGAGGTGAAGGGCGCCTTTTTCGGGGACCCTGGCGCCGAGGCGCTCGCGGCCGACGACCTCGCCATCGGTCGCCTCGAGCGGGTGATTCTCATCCGGAGCTTTCCCGGGTACGGCGAGCTTCCGGCGGATGAGGTCGCGACGCTCGCGAACCGTTTCGTCGAGCGTCGCTACGCCAAGGGCGAGCTCCTCGAGCGCGAGCACGTGCCCGTGGGTCACGTGCATTTCCTGGCCCGCGGGCGCGTGCAGCTTCGGCGCGAAGGGCGCGTGCTGCGCGAGCTCGGGCACCACTCCATCGTGGGCGGCATCAGCGCGCTCAGCGGCGACCGCGTGGGCTACGACGTGGAGGCCCTCGAGCCCACGGTCACGCTGCGCATCCCCGTCGACGAGCTCCTGGAGGTGTTCGAAGACAACTACGTGCTCCTCGAGAGCGCCGTGCGGGGCCTGAGCCGGGAGGTGCTCAAGGTGCGGCGGGAGCTCTTGCCGAGTGGAGGTTTCGCCCCGAGCGATTGGCAGCCTGGGGGACAAGCGCCCGCGCCGCTCGATCTCGTGGAGCGCATCGCCGCGCTCCGGCGTTCCTTTCCTCTCGAGGGCACGCGTCTCGAGGCCATCGCGGACCTCGCCCGGGACGTGGAAGAGGTGCGCGTGGCCCCGGGGGAGCGGCTCTTTGCCCTCGGCGAGATTCCCGACGGCGTGTATTTCGTCGTTTTCGGCGCGGTGAAGGGCAGCTCGCCGGAGGGCTTCGACCTTCGCTTCGGCCCCGGGGACGTCGTGGGCTCGCTGGGCGCGTCGGCGGACCTGCCGCGCTGGTACACGGCCGTGGCCGAGACGGAGCTCGTGCTCCTGCGGCTCGACCGGGACGCGCTCCTCGACGTGCTCGAGGACCACCACAGCGTGGCCGTCGCCATGCTGCGCGCTCTCGCGCGGAGCCTCCTCGACGGAATCGACGAGGCCAGCCGTCGCCGCGCACCGAACGCGGCCGGCTGAGCGCTGGCACCATGGTTCCCGGTGCGGTTCCCGGTGCGCTGCCTGGTCCCTCGCCCAAAGGTGTTCATGCTTCGTCTTACTGCTCTCGTTGCCCTCCTCGTCTCCCTCACGCCGGCGCTGCGTGCCGCCGCACAAAAGCCGGCGCCGGAAGACCCACTGCCTTCCGACGGTGGCGCGCTTCTCGAGCCGCCGCCCAACGCGGCGTCCGAGATCGAGGCCGCCCCGCCGGAGAACGCGCTCGCCGCGGCGGCCGGGTGCACGCCCGTCGCGTCGCGCCTCGTGCCCGGTGGGGCCTGGGTGGCGTGCGCCGGAGGCGTGGTGGTCCGCCTCGACGCGCGCACGGACCCGCCGGGCTACAGCCTGCGGAGCTCCTACCGCGTGGCCGGTGAGGTCGAGGGCTTCTTCGAGCATGGCGGCCGGGTGTGGGCGGAGCTGGTGCGGCGCGAGGCCGTGGCCTTGGTCGACCCTTCGGCGTCCCACGGCGCGGCGCCGCGCTTCGGCGGCGATGGGCCGGCCGCGATGCCGGGAGGCGAGCCGCCGCCCGGTGTGCCCGCGGCTGCAACGGGGACCGTCCAGCCACTACCCGTCGCCCGTAGGGGCCGCGGGTCCGAGCGGCGCCAGCGCATCGCGCCCGAGCGCGTGTCCGGGTTTTCCGCCGAAGCGCGCGTGCACGCCTTCGTCGGCGGGAGCGTCGGCGTCCTGGGGCAGCTCGGTGCGCGCTACCGCTTCGAGGCGCCGGTCTCCTTCGAGCTTCGTCTGCCGCTCCTGGCCTACAGCGAAGACCTGGGCATGGGCTACGGGACCGTGCTGCTCGGCTGGGACGACCGCATCTTCGGCCTCGCCGTGGGCTACGGCACGGGCACGGTGCGCGAAGTCGAGAACACGGGCGTGGGCCAGTTCGATGGTTTCGCCAGCCTGCTCACCGTGTCGCTCCGCCTCGGTGCCATGGAGGGGCTGATGGTACGCATCGACACCACGCTCTACTTCATCGATCGCGAGAGCTTCTACGCCGCGTCGGAGGTGCTCATGCAGTTCCCCATCAGCGACGGGAACTTCGTGGTGCTGCGCGGCGGCGGCGGCGGCGCCATTGGCCATGGCTACGGCTACCTCGGTCTTCGGCGCCGCATCCACGGCGACGGTGGCCGCGGCAGCATCTTCCTGACGCCGGCCATCGGCGGCGCAGGGATCTTCAACAACATCGAGGACTTCTTCGGCTTCGGCGAACTGGACGGCCGGCCGCGCGGCGGCTTCGCTCTCTCCTTTGGCGTCGACGCGCTTCTCTGAGAGGCGCGCGTGGCTCAGCGCTCTTCGGAGGGCCGCGTTCGGGAGGTCGCGGAGAGCGCGACGGCCGCGAGAATGATGGCGCAGCCGACCAGCGTCGTGGCCTCCGGGAGCTCGCGGAGGAAGGCCCAGGCGAGCAGCGTGGCGCCCACGGGTTCACCGGCCGTCGCGAGGCCTACGGCCGTCGGCGAGAGGCGGCGGAGAGCCCAGGTCAGCGCGCCGTGGCCGACGATCTGCGGCACCAGCGCGCTCAGCACGATGAAGAGCCCGGCCCGCGGCGAGGCGGGAGCCAGGGAGACGCCTTCGAGGAGCGCCGCGCCGAGCAGGAGCACGCCGCCCACGGCGCAGGCCACGGCGCCGAAGGCCAGCGGCGGCAGGCGCTCGCCGTGGCGCCGCACCGTGAGCAGGTAGCCGGCCATGGCCGCCGCGCCGACGAGCGCGAGCACGTCGCCGAGCAGCGCGTCGCCGGTGCCGAGGTCGCTGCCGCCGATGAGCAGGGCGCCGGCGGTGGCCAGGGCGATGGCGGCGAGCTGGCGGCCGCTCGCCCGGTCCCGGCCCGTGAGCGCCGCGAAGGCCGCGAGCAGCACCGGCGTCGCGGTGACGAGGGAGACCGAGGCGGCCACGCTCGTCAGATGAAGCGAGCTCACCCACGCCCCGAAGTGGAGCGCGTAAAAGCCGCCGCCGAGCACGGCGTCCCGGAGCATGGCCCCGCGCAGGACGCCGCGGCGCCAGGCCCGGATGGCCAGGGGCGAGAGCAGCAGCGCGGCGAGCACGAGGCGCCAGCCGGCGGCCACCAGCGCCGAGGTGGGCGCGGTCTCGCGAAAGAAGATGGCCGCGAAGGCGATGGCCGTGACGCCGACCCCGGTCGCCATCCACGCCGTACGCCCGCTCGCTTCCACGGCCCCTCATACCAGAGGCGCCGGCGCGAGCGAGGACCGCGCGTCCCGGCGCGGTGCCCGCCGTCGACGCGGGGCCTCAGCGCGGCTTCGTCCACCGCGTGGGCGCCGATGCCGTCCTCGTGTCGTCGAGCAAGGCGCCGGTGCACGGCGCCTGCACGCTGACGCCGCGGTCCCTTCGCGCCTCGACGCAGGTGAAGGCGCAGGCGGCGAGGTCGCTCATGTCGAGGCGGAGCTGGTAGCGCGCCCCGGCGCGAACCGTGAGCTGAAAGCGCCGCCCGCAGCCTTCCCCGGGCACCGGGTGATGCGATGTCCATTCGTTCACCGAGTCGCCGATGCGCGTGGCGTGGCGAAGCGTCTCGATGTCGGTGTTGCGGGCGCTCCAGGCCAGGACGTGAACGCCGGGCGCGAGGGGAAGGCCCGGCGCGGGCCCACGTCGCTCGCGGACGACCCAACCCTCCGCGCCGACGATGATCAGCTCCCGCTTCCCGACCGCATGGCGAGACAAGCGGCGGTCTTGCAGCTCGGTGTAGAGCAGGGCGTGCGGCTCCCCCGGCGCCGGGCTCACGTAGGGCCCCATGGGAATGGGCGCGCAGGTGCCTTCGTGGACGAACGCGGGAGAGCAGGCGAACCACGCCTCGCGGCCGCAGCCGCGCACGAGGTAGGCGTCGTAGTTCCCGTGCGGGTCGCGGCCCCAGGCGCCGCCGTTGCCGGCGTGAACGCGTACGTCGTCGCACTGGAGTGCGTCGCCACCGAGCTCGTGCGCGGTCGCGACGGGCCGGAAGGGCTCGCGAAGGCACGCCGTGCACAGGAGCAGCGTGAGCAGCAGAACCCTCATCGCAGGCCTCCCAGCAGGATGGAGATTCCGACGCTGAGCCGGAGCTCGGGCTCCCGGACCCCGTCGGCGAAGCGCCGCTCGAGGAGGCCCATCTCCAGCGTGGCACCGACGACGCGGCCGACCCGCGACAGCAGGTGCACACCCCAGAGCCAGCCCGTGGGGCCGCGGGTGCGGTGAAGGTAGCCGAGCTCCGCGCCCAGGCTCATCAGCGTCCAGTGCTGCTGGCCCCGGACGCGGAGGAGGCCGCTCGCCGTCCACTCGAGGCCATCGAAGCGGTCCGAGGGGTCGAGCGCGCCGGGTTCGTAGTACTGCTCGTAGCGCCCGTCGCCGCGCACGCGGGCCCCGAGGCTGAACCGGGTGCCGAGGGGAAACACGAGGTCCAGCTGGCCGGCCATGCCGTAGCTCCAGAGCTCCTCGCCTTCGCCCGGTGGGACGCCGACGGCGGTCATCGCCAGGTCGAGGCGTGCTCGCCGGGTGACGCCGTGCTCCGCGCGAAGCGGCGCGGTCTCGGCCGCGGGCACGGGTTGATAGGTGGCGGGTGCCTGGCCGTGCGACGGCGACGGCAGGCTCAACACGCGGAGCGCCGCGACGAGGAAGAGACGTTTCACGGCCGGTCTCTTCGGTGCGAGCTGCGCTCGGTTGCGCCTCCAAAGGGGAGAGGCGCTCTTTCTTTAGGGGTCCGGTGCCCGCGAGCGCGGGCCCGGTCGGACGAAGACCTCGCGCGCCGCCTCCACGGTCTGCCGAAACGCGCACCCCTCCAGGTGGTCGTTCACGAGCCCCATGGCCTGCATGAAGGCGTAGCAGGTCGTCGGCCCCACGAAGGACCAGCCGCGCTTCTTGAGGGCCTTCGAGAGCTGCGTCGAAGCCGGGGTCTTTCCGAGCGTGCGGAGCGTCGCGTAGTCGCAGCGCTCGGGCCGCGCTGCGGCGTCAGGCTCCCACTGCCAAAACCAGGCGCCGAGGCTTCCGGCTTCTTCGGCGAGCGCGCAGGCGCGGCGCGCGTTGTGGATCGTCGACTCGATCTTCTTCCGGTGCCGCACGATGCCCGCGTCGCCGAGGAGGCGCTCCACGTCGGCCTCGCCGAAGCGCGCCACCTGCTCGAAGTCGAAACCGGCGAAGGCTGCCCGGAAGTGGTCGCGCTTGCGGAGGATCGTCAGCCAGCTCAGCCCGGACTGGAAGCCTTCGAGGCAGATCTTCTCGAAGAGCCGGTGGTCGTCGTCCACGGGCCGGCCCCACTCGTCGTCGTGGTAGGCGCGGTAGTCGTCCTTGTCGCCGGGCCACCAGCAGCGCACGAGGCCATCGGCCCCGCGCACCAGTCCCTCCTCGAGCGCCGTCATCAAGCCATCATGCTGCATCCCCCTGACACCCACTCGCCGTAAGGACGAAGGGTGAGGGCGGCGAAGGTGAGGGGGACGGACCCGACAAACCGAACTTACGCGGTCCTCCTCAGCGCCGGGGGCGGAGGACGAAGATGGCGTCGTCGAGGGCGACCACCGGCTGCGCCGCGCCGCCGCGGCACAGGTAGGGGGCTCGGGCGAAGGCCGCCACGTCCCAGCCGAGCGGCGCGAAGGCGAGCGTAGTGAGCGCGCTGGCGCCGGCCTCGAAGGGAGGGGCCGTGGCGTCCTTCGGTACCGGGAGCTCCTCTTCGGGGCTCAACGCCACGGGCCCAACCTGCACGTGCGGCCGGAGCGGGAGCGGCACGGCGAGCAGCAGCAGCCCGCGGCAGAGCGGCCGCAGCGTTTCGAGGAGCGAGAGCGGCCGGCTCGTCCGGTCGAGCACGTTGAGCAGACCGACGAGGTCGAAGGGCGCGCCGCCCGCCGGGAGCGGCGTGGTGGCGAGGTCCACCTCGTGGCTGGCCCAGCCCCGCTTGCGCAGACGCCGGGCCATCGGTGGGCTCAGCTCCGTCGTCACGACCTCGCCGCCCGGCGCGAGGAGCGCGGCGAGCTCCTCGGTCACCGTGCCGTCGCCGGCACCCACGTCGAGCAGGCGCCTTGGCGCCGGCGCCGGGCCCGCGTGGTCGAGGAGGGTGCGCCACTGGTCCCGGCCGAGCACGCGCATATCGCAGGTGCCGGCCATGCCGTTGGCGTCGAAGTCGCTCATGACCTTGCGGGCCACGGCGCGAAGGGCGAGCTGCGCGGCGCCGTGGGGCCGCGCGCGCGCGTCCTCCAGCCAGGCGTGCGTGGCCGCGTCCTGGTGCAGCGGCCGTAGCGCGCGACGGAGGGCCGGGCAGAGCCGTCGCTCATCGACGGCGTAGCGGAGCGGAGGCAGCACGAGGGCGCGGCGTCAGTTGAGCGAGCGCTTCGCGCGGCGCTTGCCCCAGATGCCGTCCCAGCCGCTGCGGTACGAAGTGCTGGCGACGCGCGCCGGCCCGGCCGGCCGTGCCTTGGCCGAATGGCGCGCCGCGTGCTGTACCTCGACGTCGCAGAGCAGCGGCATGTCCTCGCGGGGCTTGAGCTGCACCACCTCGCCCTGAATGGGCTTGCCCTCCTTCAGCGGGCGCACTTCACCGAGGGACAAGGTGTCGCCCTGCTTGCGGAGCACCTTGAGTCCCTTGCCGTCGGCCGTCCGACCGTGCACGAGGGCCACGTCGTCGCTGGCCTTCGCCGGCTTCGTCGCCGTGAGCGTCGTCGCCGGCGTCGGCGCGGTCGCCGCGGGGTCGCGGCCCGTCGCTTTCGGTGCGGCGTCGGCGCGGGCCGCAGGGGCATTCTTTTTGGCGCTTCGCTCGGTCACCGGCGAACCGTAGTGCCGACGCCGGCCCGCGTCAGCCCGGTGCCGCGACGCACGCTGCCCGTACGCACGCTGCGGCGACGCACGCTGCCGCGCCGCCGTGCCGCAGGACGCAGGGTGAAGAGAATCGGCGGACCGTCGATGGGCAGGAGGACCCGTTCGGTCCCGGAGCTTCGCCATGCCAGCCCTTTTCTTCTCGATGCGCTCGGCCGCCCTGCCTCTCGCCGCCCTGGCCACCCTCGTTGCCTGCGCCGGGGAGGCCAGCCCGGCCCCCCTCGACGCCGGCCGGGACCTCTGTCGCGGCCCCGCCGACTGCGACGACGGCGTCTACTGCAACGGCGCCGAGGTGTGCATGCCCGGCGTACCGGCCGCGGACGGCGCGGGCTGCGTTTCGGGTGCGCCGCCCTGCGCCGGCGCCTGTGACGAAGGCGCCCGGGAGTGCGGCAGCGCGTCGTGCGATGACGCGGACGGCGACGGTGCGGAGGACGCGGCATGCGGCGGCACGGACTGCGACGACACGGACCCGGGCGTCTTCCCCGGCGCCGTCGAGCTCTGCGACGCGGCGGGACGCGATGAGGACTGCGACCCCACGACCTTTGGCGCGCGGGACCTGGACGGCGACGGCTGGGTCGACTTCAGCTGCTGCAACGGCCCCGCGTGCGGCCGCGACTGCGACGACACGCGTGCCGGCACGAACCCCGCGGTGCCCGAGGTCTGCGACGAGCTTGACAACGACTGCGACGGTAGCGTCGACGAGGGCCTGCTCGAGTCGGTCTTCCTGGACCAGGACCGGGACCTTCACGGAGACCCGGACGCGCCGCTCCTGGCCTGTCCCGGCATCCCGGGCACGAGCGCGAGCGCCCTCGACTGCGACGACACGGACCCCTCCATCAACGCGCCGCAAGCGGAGATCAGCGACAGCCGCGACAACGACTGCGACGGGCGCGTGGACGAAGACCCGCAGGCCGTGATCTGGTACCCCGACGGCGACGGCGACGCCTACGGCGACCCGCTGGGCGCCACGGTGTTCTCGAGCACGGTGGTTCCGGACCACAGCCTGCTCGGCATCGACTGCGACGACGGCAGCGGCGCCGTCAGCCCCGTGGCCGACGAGCTTTGCAACGGCCTCGACGACGACTGCGACGGCCTGGCGGACTTCGCCGTGGGCGTGAACGACTTCGAGGACGACGACGGCGACGGCGTGCCCGACGCGGCCTGCGCGGGACCCGGCGGCGACTGCGACGACGGCGACCCTAACGCCTTCCCCGGCGCCGAGGAGCTCTGCGGCAACGGCCGCGACGACGACTGCGACGACCGCGTGGACGAGGGCTGCGGCGGCCCGCCCATCGTCGGCGCGGGCCCGGCGGACTTCGCCTCGGACTGCGGCGGCGGATGCAGCGTCAGCTTCGATTTCGGCTCCGCGGGGCCCCTCGAGGGGCTCACGCGCGACTGCGGGGTGGTCCCCGGAGCGACCTTCGACGTACCGGACTTCGACTTCGCCTTGAACTGCGACGCCGCCGGAGAGGGCGTGGTCGTGATCCACGACAGCGTTTGGCACGAGATCGTGGACGGCCGCTGCCTCGGCCGCCTCAGCCTCTCCTTCGCCGCGGACGGGCGCGTAGGCGTTCACTCGTGCGACCCGGACGCGCCCGGCGTCGGCGCCTACCGCTACGTGGTGGAGCGCGGGCGACGCTTCGTCTACTTCCGCTTCCAGGAGAACGGCATCGACAACGTGTTGCTCTACGAGATCGTGGCTGGGGACGCCCGAACGGCCTCGTCCGTGTGCGCCGGCGGGGCGGAGTTCGATGGGCTCTGCATGCGCGGCGAGGTGGCCTTTCCGCCCTTTCCCGGGAGCGCGGGGGTGAGCGCGGCGTACCGCGGCTCCTGGCTCGCGTGCACGGGCGCGACACGGGACATGGACGACGCCGCGCTCGCGGCGGCCTGCGACGCGGACTTCGACGCCTTCAGCACGGGCAGCCCGGGCAACGTCATGCGCCTCTCCGCCGGCACGCGCGACCTGTACGAGTTCTTGATGGGGCGGAGCGACGACGCGCCCTTCACGCTGCGTTGCGGGCTCCCGGCCCGGAGCGTGGGGGACGAGCTCCAGGTCTGGGAGTCGGCCGGTAGCGTGGTGAGGGTGGAGACCACGACGCTCCGCCGCGTCAGCGTAGCCGGCGAGACCTACCTCGTGGAGGACGGCAGCGCCTCGGGGTTCCGGGCGTACGTCGACGCGAGCCTCGGTGCCTTCACCGACGGATGCGCGACGGTCCCGGCCCCGGACTGGTCCGTCCCCTGACGCCAAGGTGCCGGGCGCCTTGCTCGCGCG
>JBCCAW010000245.1:0-8381 GCA_039814655.1 Myxococcota bacterium
AAGGCGAGGAGCAGCAGCACTCCCCGCTGCAGCGCCCAGGGGCGCACGGGGTCGACGTGGCCAAAGAGCCAGCGCCCAAAGAGACCGTCCACCCCCGGCGTCACGGGTCGGACTCCCGGCTGCCGAGACTCACCTCGGGCGTGCTCACCGCGCCCGTGGTGCAGACGCGCGCGTAGCGCTGCGCCGGGAGCGCCTCGCCGCCGGGGCTCCGGCAGGCGTTGCGCAGCCGTACTTCGCGCACGCCGGCCTCCTCGCATCGGCGCCGAAGAAAGGCCTCGATGACGTCCCGCCGGTTGCGCCGCATGAGGCTCACCCAGCCGACGTGCACCAGCCGCCGGAGCGGAAGCGCTTCGCTCTCTTCGCCCGCCGCGTTCACCTCGACGGCCTCCGTCGTGCACTGGTGCAGTCGAATGGCCGAGAACATGCGCCAGGCGAAGCGTTCGTCGTAGCGGTCGGCGCGCACGGTGTAGTAGCCGAGGGGCAGCAGGAGCTGCAGCAGCAGGAGCGCCAGCACGCCCGCGCTCACGCGCCCGCGCCCGCCGGACGGCATCTCGAGGTCGCCCCCAGCGTCGGCGCGGGCGAGGCGTGCTTCCCGAGCCGCCGCGTCGTTGTCGACGCGGGACGGCGCCTCCTCAACGCTCCGCCCGGGCACTCGTCTCCGTTTGCACGGGGCCTCGCTCCCGTCAACGGAGGCCGCGCCGACGGAGCGGGCTCGCGTTGCACGGACTACGCTCCGCAGGGATGTTCACCTTCGGCATCAACCACCCCTGGGTCGACTGCGGCCACGACTTCGGCCCGCGGCCTCCCGGCTGGCAGGGCGGCCCCGCCAGGGAATGGAGAGCCGTGGAGCGGGAGCTTCGGCGGTGGCGCGACGCGGCCGGCGTCACGGTCACGCGCTTTTGGATGCTCGCGGCCGGCAAGAACTTCCCCGTGGGCGCCGACCCCGCGAGCGTCTTCGACCGGGTCCCCTTTCCCGCCGGCGGGCGTGGCGCCGAGCAGCTCGTCCCCCGCGGGCCGCTACCCGCGCTCGGGACCGCGTTCCTGGACGACCTCGAAGCGCTCCTCGAGGCCTGCGCGCGCGCCGACGTGCGCCTCCTGCCGGTGCTCGCCTCCTTCGAGCTCTTCCATCCCCTCGAAGAGCAGGGCGAGGGTGTGCTCAGTCGCGGCCGGGGCGCGCTGGTCTTCGGCACCACAGCAGACGCCGCGCCGCGGCAGATGAGGGCGTTCTTGGATGCGACGCTCGAGCCCATGCTCGACGTGCTCGCGAGGCGGCCGGAGGCCGTGGCCGCCGTCGACCTCATGAACGAGCCGGACTGGCCGACGAAGGGCGGGCCGCGGCAGCTCGTCCTCGGCCCCGGGCCGCCCCGGTTCATGGCGAAGACCGTGTCCGGCCCCGCCATGAGCGCCTTTCTCGCGGAGGGCGTGGAGCGCGTCGTGCGCCGCGAGCTCGTGGCCACCATCGGCTTCAAGGAGGCCAACCCGCGCTGGCTCGGCCCGTCGCTGAGGCGTCGCCTGGCCGCCCTCGGGCGCGGCGGCCGCTACATTCACCAGCTCCACCACTACCCCTCCCCGCACGAGCTGCGGCGCTTGCCTACGCACGAGAGTCTGCCTTTTCGACCGTGCTGGATCGGCGAGTTTCCGACGGCGCGGGCCTGGCCCCCGACGCCCCACGCAATTCCTTGGCCCGACGCGCCGCATACGCTCGGGGAAGCACGCGACCCGGAGCGTTACCTGGCCCGGCGGCTCCGGCTCATTCGCTCCCGGGGCTATCCCGGCGCCCTTGCCTGGGGGGCGCGCTCCACGGAGGGCCTCTCGGCCTGGGGGCCGTCCCAGTGGCGCCAGTGCCTTGCGCCAGGCGCCGCTCCGGCCCCAGGCTCGCCGGCGCCATGACATCGCACGCTCTCTACGACACCGAGGTCCAGACCCTCGAGGGCCAGACCAAGGACCTTCGGAGCCTCGAGGGCAAGGTCGCCCTCATCGTCAACACGGCCAGCCAGTGCGGGTTTACGCCGCAATACGCCGGGCTTCAGCGGCTCCACGAGCGTTTCGCCGACCGCGGCCTCGTGGTGCTCGGCTTCCCGTGCAACCAGTTCGGCAAGCAGGAACCGGGCGACGCCGCACAGATCGCCGGCTTCTGCGAGCGCAGCTACGGCGTCACCTTTCCCATGCACGCCAAGGTCGAGGTGAATGGCGCGGGCGCTCATCCGCTCTTCCAACACCTGCGCGCCGAGCGACCCGGGCTCCTCGGAACCACGCGCATCAAATGGAACTTCCCGAAGTTCCTCGTCGACGCCCGGGGTCAGGTCGTCAAGCGCTACGGCCCCGCGACGACGCCGGACGCTATCGCCAAGGACATCGAGGGGCTCCTGCCCGTCCCCATATAGAACAGGGGCCCGAGCGCAGCCCGGACCCCCGCCGTAGGTGGAACCAGCGTGGGTGTGGCGTCAGGCCACGAAGGCCTTCAGCTCGTCGCTCTCCGCGGCCGTGCGCAGCTTGCGAAGCGCGAGCGCCTGCAGCTGGCGGATGCGCTCCCGGCTCAGGCCGAATTCCCGGCCAATCTCCGCCAGCGTGTGCGCCTCGTGCTCCCCGATACCGAAGCGCATGCGCAAAATCCGCTGCTCACGGTCGCTGAGCGACTCCAGCGCGGCGATCACGGAGGCGTTCAGGTCCGTATCGACGAGGTTGTCCATGGGGCTCGCCGCTTTGTCGTCGGCGATCAGATCGCCCAGCTCGCTCGACCCGTCGCTTCCCACGGGGGTCTCCAGGGACACCGTGTCCCGAGCGATGGCGAGGAGCCCGCGGACCTTTTCCACGGGCAGCTTCATCTTCTCCGCGACCTCGGCCGGCGTCGGCTCGCGGCCCAGCTCGCCCATGAGCCCGCGGGACGTGCTCATGAGCTTGGTGAGCAGCTCGTGCGCGTGCACCGGGACGCGGATCGTGCGCCCCTGGTCCGTCGCCGCCCGGGCCATCGACTGGCGAATCCACCAGCTCGCATAGGTGCTGAGCTTGTAGCCGCGGCGGTGGTCGAACTTATCGATGGCGCGCATCAGTCCCATGTTCCCCTCCTGGATCAGGTCCAGGAGCGGTAGGCCGCGCTTCAGGTACTTCTTCGCCGTGGCCACCACGAGGCGAAGGTTGGCTTCGACCATCTCGCTCTTGGCGCGCTCCACATCGAGCTCCGCCGCTTCGATGGCCCCGTGGAGCGCACGCACGGTCTTCACCGGGCGCCCCGCGGCCTTCTCGACGAACTCGCGGTCGATCTTCTTCCGGCTCTCGAGGCGCCGGGTCCACTCCTCGAGGTCGTCCCGAAGACGCGCGAAAGGCTCGCTGATGACCGCATCCTGCGGGCGAATCGAGGCCTCCCGGACCTTCTCCCTCACCTCGTCCAGCTGTGGGCGCTTCACCTTGGAGGCGAGGAAGGCTTCCCAGATCCGGTTCCGCCCGAGCTCGATCTGCCGGGCGAGCTCCACCTCGCCCTCACGCGTGAGCAGGCTGACGCTGCCGATCCAGTCCAGGTACGACTGGATGGTCTCGTTCGCCGGGCTGCGCTCTTTCCGCTCCCGGATTCCCTTCGCGTCTTCGGCGCGGTCGACGAGACCGACACCATCTGACTCCAGGTACCGGAGCAGGCGCTGAATCGTCTCGGGAGCCGTGCTGCTCGCGGCGAGCGCGCGGCTGACCTCGTCGAAGGTGAGAAAGCCTTGGGCCTTCCCACGCGCCCGCAGGCCTTCGAGGGTCTTCAGTGTGCTCAGCTCGCTAGGATCGCTCAATGCGTGTGCCTTTCGTAGGACGGGCGGTCGCCAACACGTGCGGAGGCCTGGAGTGGGGACCACCGCTGAGGGGTGGCCGGCGGGTCTTCGTTCCTTGGGTCGAAGTGCGTGGCGTCGAAGTGGTCGGGGCTCAGGGGATGGTCTTCAGTGGCGCCGAGGGGCTCTCGGGGTTCATTCTCGCGGTTCAATTCGAGCGTCGGGCTTGCCGCCAGGCCAGGGCGGGCATCAGAGCGTGACGTCCCTGGAACTAAGTCGTTCTACGCGCCGTCTATTTCCAAGTTTCGTTTCCCGCGCCTCCCCGCCTCTAGGGTCGAAGGCGCCTCGGGCCGCGACACCGGTGGCGATTCCGGTGTTTCTCGCTGTTTCATCCGCGTCGCGAACAAGGTCCGCGCCTGGGCAGGATGCGGCCGCGCTCAGACGAGCTGGGGATGCCGACCGACGGCGGCGATGCCGGTCACGATGCGGGCCAAGGAGGCGAGCTCGCCCCCGAGGGCGCGGGCCGAGCCAAGCGTGCGGCCCTCCTTGGCGCTGTGCCCGTAGAGGCCCGTGAGACGCAGGGAGGCTCCGGGGATCGCCGCGGCCAAGACCTCGGCCTGCTCCCAGGGGATTACGTCGTCGTCCCGACCGTGCACCACCAGCGTCGGGGCCGCGATGGTCCGCGCCGCGGGCAGCGGGTCACAATGCGCGAAGGAGCCATCGCCGGCACGCGCGAGGGCCTGCTGGAGCACCTCGGTGCTCCCGGGCTCCACGCCGGTCCCGAGCAAGAAGAGCTCGCGTACGTCGCGCGGAAGCTCCGAGGCCATGCCGCGGGCGACGCACCGAAAGCGCTCCGGCTCCTTCATGGGGGGCCGGTTCCAGGTCGCGCGGACGAAATGGCGGAAGCCATCGGCGAGGGGCCGCCGGCTCGCGGGCGCGACGGGGAGGTGGTCGAGAACCTGCAGGAACGCGACCGGTCGGCTGAGCGGGTCGTGCACGCGCCCTTCGCCGTCGCCGCCAAGGGCGAAGCGCAGGGTCTCCTGCCAGCTCGCGTAGCCGCCGAAGGTGACCAGCCCTCCCACCTCGTCCGCGCGTTCCGCCGTCAGCCGGATGGCCGGGAGCGAACCGAAGGAGATGCTGAAGATGCCCACGCGCCGGCCCGGCCCCGGCTGCTGACGCGTCGCATCGAGGGCCGCGAGCACGTCGCCAAACACCTCCGGTTGCACGCGCAGTGAAAGAAAGGACGGCAGGAAAGGTGCGGCAACCTGGAGACCGCTCGCGGCCAGCGCACGGCAGAAGCGGTCCATGCGGGCGTCGGCCGGGCCCAGGAAGTGAAGCCCGGGGACCACGAAGACGCGCCCCGTCGGCCGCGGCGGCTCGTACATCCACACGCGCAGCGGGCCGCGCGTTCCCGGTGCGAGGAACTCGCGGCGCCGGATGCGCGGCGGGTGGCTCCGCTGCGACGTCCAGGGGCCGAGCCACCGCGCGAGGCGGAGCGCGCCGAAGGAGGTCTCGAGGGCCGTGGGCACGCACGAGAAGTTACGACCCAGAACGCAACTGGGCGGGTCATGGCCCGAGGACGTCACATGAACTTCGCGCCATTGTCTGCTTCGGAACCCTCCGCCGTCCTGCCGCGTACCGTCTTCGAGCCGGTGGTCGTCCTCGCCCTTCGGCACGTCCCACGCGGCCTCCGCGCGCGTCTCGAAGCGCGCTGGGAATGCTGGGAAGCCAATGATGTCGAGGGGGCCGAGGCCTGCCTCCGTGCGGCCGAGGAGGACGCGCTCCTCGTGCTCGACCCCGATCTCGATCCCCGTGGGAATGCGCTTCGTCTCCTCGGCGCGTCTCAGATTCGTGCCGCCGTGCTCTTTGCGGCCCGTGTCGACGAGGCGATCGTCTCGGCGGCTTTCCGGGCCCGGGTCCACGTGTTGCCGTGCTCCGAGGAGGAGGCGTTGGCCGCCTACCTGGAGGAACGCGTGGCGTCGCTCGCGCATCGGGCGATGCGGCCATTGGAGCGGCGCCGGGCCGCCGAGTGTGGCGTCGCGCAGCGCCTCGCCGTGACCTTCGGCTGGACGCCCTCGGAGCGCGACGTCGTGCTCGGCCGTCTCCGCGGCGAGACCGTCAAGCGCATCGCTGCGCTCCGCGGCAGCGGCCACGGGACCGTGAAGAAGCAGCTCGCGCTGGCGTCGCGCAAGGCCCGCATGGACCAGCGCGCGCTCCTGCGTCGGCTGCGCGACGAGGTCGAGCTGTGGATGGCGGCGGAGACGCTCGCGGCGTGAGCGGTTCGCGTCAGCGCAGTCGCCGGCGTGCCCCGGCGTGCCCGGGGTTGAGCTGCAGGGCGCGCCGCCAGGCGCGTTCGGCGGCGCTCTGGTCGCCTGCCGCGGCGTAGGCGTCTCCGAGGAGCACGTGGTTGCTCGGGTTGCGCCCCTTCGCGACCACCAAACGCGTCGCCCAGAGCACGGCGTCTCCCGCCTTGCGCTGATCCAGGGCCGTGCGGGTCAACCCCGCGAGGGCACGCCCGCTTCGCGGCTGAAGCTGAAGCGCCCGTCGGTAGGCCGCCTCGGCGGGCGCATACCGCCGTTGCCCGCGGAGATAGTTCGCCCGCCGAAGCAACGCCTCGGCGCGCAGGCGCCGTTCGGCGACCTGGTCGGCAGGGGCGGTGCGGGTCTCCACTGCGGTCCCCGTTTCCGTTTCCGTTTCCGTGTCCGTTTCCGTTTCCGTTTCCGTTTCCGTTTCCGTTTCCGTTTCCGTGTCCGTTTCCGTGTCCGTGTCCGTGTCCGTGTCCGTGTCCGTGTCCGTGTCCGTGTCCGACTTCGCCTCCGACGCCGACCCCGCCAGCACCACCCCGTCGTCCCGCTTTCCAGTCGGCGCCTTGACGGGGGCGGCGCAGGGTTGCATCAGCCTTTCGCCGAAGCGGCCAGGGGAGCCGCCGGTCGGGGCTTCGGCCCGGACGGGAGGAAAGTCCGAGCACCGCAGGGCAGGGTGCCAGGTAACGCCTGGTGGGGGTGACCCCGAGGAAAGTGCCACAGAGAGCAGACCACCGCGCTCCCGCGAGGGCGCGCGGCCAGGGTGAAAGGGTGAGGTAAGAGCTCACCGGGCCGCCGGTAACGGCGGTCGCAAGGTAAACCCCACCCGGTGCAAGGCGAAATAGGGAAGCGATCGAGGGCGGCCCGCCCGAGCTTCCGGGTACGCCGCTCGAGGGTCGCGGTGACGCGGCCCCTAGAGGAATGGCTCTCGCCCGCGCGCCGGTGACGGTCGCGGGAACAGAACTCGGCTTATGGGCCCTTCGGCCGGACGCCTCACCCTCGGGTGGGGCGTTCGCTTTTCAGGCCAGAAGCTCAGCGGTGGGGAGCAATGGAGGCCCGAAGCAGCGGCGCGCGGGCCGCGAGGTGGGCGTCGGAGAGCGCCGCGCGGACGAGCGCCCGGAAGGGCGCGTGGTGGCGCAGCGTCGACGCGTAGCCTTCCTCCGTCGCCAACGCCCGGCGGTCAAGGTTCGGGTCGTCGTGGGCGAGGGCCTGCAGTCCCCGGAGCAGGCTACCTTCCAGCAGGAAGCCCGCGCGGGCGCCCGCTTCCGCAACTTCCTCCACCAGGCCCGCGAGTGAAGGCGCCGGTCCGGCGTCGGCGAGCAGCGTTCGCAGGCGGGCCTGCGCCTTCGGGGGGAGCGCCGACCAGAGCTCCCGTGCCTGGGCCCCGACCTCTCGAGGCACGGACCCGATGGGGCTGCCGAAGGCCACGTCCAGGGCCGCGAGCAAGGTCTCGAGGTCGTCCGGTCCCTGCGTTGCGAGAAGCACGTGCGGGGCGCGGGCCAGCTCGAAGGCGCGGCCCAAACGGAAGGCGAGCAGGTCCGAGCGCTCCCGCTCTTCGGCGACGGCGAAGAGGACTACCGGCGGCGCCGTGGGCAGGACCTCGATGCCTTCGCTATGGCCGAGGACACGCAGCTCCACGTCCTCGGTCCCAAGCAGGCTCGACGCCGTGGCGAGTACCTGCGCGCTCGGCCGGTGGTCGCCGACGTTCACCCGGGCCGCCGTCCCGTACCCGAGGTCGTCGAGGGAGCGCTGAAACAGCGAGGCGCCGTGATCCCAGACCACCCCCAGGGCCTCGAGCCAAGGCGAGGGAGAGGGCGAGATGAGTCCCCGTGGCGAGCCTACGAAGTCGGACCAGGCCCGCAGCCGCAGGGGCTCTGGCGCCGCCTCGCGCCGATCGAAGAGGCTTCGCAGCGTCGCGCATACGGAGGCGATGGCGACGGAGCGGCTCGCCTCCGAGGCCCGTTGGAGCGTGCGGATGGCTTCGGCGCGCCAAGGCTCGCCGCGAACGACCCGAAGAAGCGGCGCCACGGCCTCGCGGTCCCGGCCTTCGTCCATGAGACGCTGGCCGAGCGTGAGCCCCGACTCGATGTCGCCGTTTGCAAAGCGGGCCCGAAGCTCGACCTCGGCGCCCCGGGGCGCCTGCCGCTGGGCGGCGCGCCAGCGCCCCGGGCGATCGCTCGGCGGCGGTCGGTGACTCTGCGCCACATCCGTGCCCGGCTGAAGCTCGTGGGCGATCGCGGCGCGCTCATAGACCGGCGCGGGCCGCTGCGAGGCGTTCCTTGCCGTGCGTGCGGCGGCTGCTCCCGACGGCGCGGTGTCGTCCGGCGCGGTG
>JBCCAW010000722.1:0-2597 GCA_039814655.1 Myxococcota bacterium
GCTCGTCGCGGGTGTCTGATCAGCGAGGCAGCGCGCCTGCGTAGAGCGCGTCGACGGAGACCGAGACGCCGAGGGAGGCCAGCTGACAGGCGTCGCCTGGGCCGAACTCCCGGAGCGTCCAGCCGTCCGTGACGCGGCGGAACACTTCGACGAGGGCCCGGTCCTGGCTGACGAGCACGTATTCCTGGAGAGCCTCGAGGCGCCGGTAGTGGGCGAACTTGGTGCCGCGGTCGTCGCGCTCGGTGCTCGGCGAGAGCACCTCGACGAGCACCCGGGGATTGGCGAGACCCTGCGCGTCGTCCGAGGCCACCCGGGGCTCGCCGCAGAACACGCTCACGTCGGGGTAGCGCGCGTTGTTCGTGGCCTCGATGCGTACCCGCCCGTCGGAGCTGAGCACCGTGCACGGACCCTCCTCGAGCGCATTGGCGAGGAGCACGATCATCTTCGCCGCGAGGCGCGCGTGCTCCAGCGTGCCGCCGCTCATCGCGACGACGCGGCCGTCGATGTACTCGTGTCTGACCTCCGCGGCCTCTTCGAAGCGAAGATAGTCCGCGTAGCTCATCTTCAACGCTGGCTCACCCCCGTCGTCGAGCATGACTCGAAAGGTACGCTCCTCGCGGCGCATGGGGTAGCGCCCTCCCCTTCGGAGGCGGTGCGTGGGGCGGGCTCAGCTCGCGGGGGCCGTGGCCTCGGCGGCGGCCTTGGCCGCTTCCTTCTCCGCCTTGCCCTCGCGCCATCCGTCGAGGAGCAAGAGCACGACGCCGACGGTGATCGTTGCGTCGGCCACGTTGAAGGTCGGCCACTCGGTCCCGAGACCCGGCAGGGGGTCGTTCCAGTGGTAGCGAATGAAGTCGACCACGTAGCCGAGGCGCAGCCGGTCCGCGAGGTTGCCGAGGGCGCCGCTCACGATGAAGGGCACGGACCAGGCGAAGTAGGGCCCGCCGCGCCCCGTCGCGAACATCCAGAGCACCGCCAGGCTCGCCGCAACGGCCGCCGCCCCGAAAAAGAGGTGGCGGACGAGGCCCGGCGCTTCCCGAAGAATCCCGAAGGCCGCGCCGCAGTTCTCCGCGTAGCGAAGCTCCAGGCGCCCTTCGATGAGCACGATGGGCGCGCCGCGGCCGCGCTGGTAGGCGATGCGGCCGTACTCGTCCGCCTCGCACACGGGGGCCGGTTCGCCCGGAGGATCCGTCGAGAGGGCGTCCAGGGCCCAGGCCTTGGTGCCAAGGTCCGCCGCCGTCAGCAGCGCCGTTGCCAGTACACAGAACGCGAAGGCCTGGCGGCTTCGCGCCACGAAGCTGGGCTCGGGGGTCTCGGGGCTGTTCGCGTCGCTCATCGCTCCTCGTCCCGCGCTAACGCGCGGGCGGCGGACCCTAGCAGTCGAGCCCGGCGCCATCCACGGGAACGCCCTCGGGGCAGGATTTTTGGCACACTAAAAAAGTCATGTTCACAGCCATCGCACCCCGTTCTTCCCGCAGTCTCGCGCTCCTTGACCCGCGAGTCTTGACCGCTTAGCTCGGGAAAGGTCATGACCACGAGCTACGCCGACTTGCTGCAGGACGTGAAGAAGGCGGTCCGGCAGGTGTCCCTCGACGACCTTCACGCCCGGCTGGAGGCCGGCGAGACGCTCACGCTCGTCGACGTCCGGGAAAAGGACGAGTGGCGCCAGGGCTACATTCCCGGCGCGCTTCACCTCCCGCGGGGCTTCCTCGAGATGCAGGCGGCGGGGAAGCTCCCGAACAAGGACGCGCCCATCGTCACCTACTGCGCCGGCGGCGTTCGCAGCGCCTTCGCCGCCAAGGCGCTCCAGGAGCTCGGCTACACGCGCGTCGAGACGGCCAACCCCGGCTACGGCGACTGGAAGGACAAGGGCTTCCCCACGGAACGCCCCTTCGCCTTCACCGACGCGCAGCTCAACCGCTACTCGCGGCACCTGCTCCTGCCGGAGGTGGGCGAGAAGGGGCAGGCAAAGCTGCTGCAGGGGCGCGTGCTGCTCCTCGGTGCGGGAGGCCTGGGGTCCCCGGCGGCTCTTTACCTCGCGGCGGCCGGCGTCGGCACCCTGGGCCTCGTCGACGGCGACGTGGTCGACGAGTCGAACCTGCAGCGGCAGGTCCTGCACGGGCGCGACCGCGTCGACCTGCCCAAGGTCGAGAGCGGGCGCCGGCGCATCGCCGAGCTCAACCCGGACGTGAGGGTGGTCCCCTACGAGGAGCGCCTCGACCGCTCCAACGTGGACCGCATCTTCGCCGGGCCCGAGGGCAAGGGCTGGGACGTGGTGGTGGACGGCCTCGACAACTTCCCCACGCGCTACCTCGTCAACGACGCGAGCGTCTTCAAGGCCGTGCCCGTGGTGCACGGCAGCATCTTCCGCTTCGACGGGCAGGTGACGACCTTCTGGCCCGGCAAGGGCCCGTGCTACCGCTGCCTCTACCCGGAGCCGCCGCCGGCGCACCTGGCGCCGAGCTGCGCGGAGGCCGGCGTGCTCGGGGTGCTGCCCGGGGTGATCGGCACGCTCCAGGCGACGGAGGCCATCAAGATTCTTCTCGGCCAGGGCGACCCGCTCGTCGGCCGCCTGCTCCAGTACGACTCGCTCGGCATGA
>JBCCAW010000122.1:0-12413 GCA_039814655.1 Myxococcota bacterium
CGTGGGCGTATTCGCCGTCGCCAGGATCAGCGCCAGCGCGCTCCACCCGAGCAGGACCGGCCGTGCGTCGCTCCCCATGGCGCGAGCGTGCCCGAGTCGGTGCATCGCTGCAAAAGCGGCGCGACGCCCGAGCGGAGTACGCCGGCAATACCTGCCGCGAGTGGGCCGGGCGGGCCCTGAGCCGGAGAACGTCACCTTCATGAGACGCACGAGAGCCCCAGAGATTTCGCGCGCCCGCGTTCACCGTCCGCCCGGAAGGACGGATCGGTCATTCCCCGGGCGACGCCGCCGCGGCCTCTTCCGGGGCGTCGTCCCCCTCCGGAGCGGCGCGCAGCCCGGGGACCATCACCGTGACGACGCCGTAGACCGCGAGGGCGACGAAGAGCGCCAGGAGCACCGCCGTGGGCGCTACGCGCGGCGCGGAGCTCGCGTCCGCGGCGGCGGGGGTCTCTTCGTTGCTGCTTCGTCCGCTCATGAGCGTCTCACTGCTACCTGGTTCGTCCGCCCCGAGGGCGTCTCACTGCTACCTGGTTCGTCCGCCCCGAGGGCGTCTCACTGCTACCTGGTTCGTCCGCCCCGAGGGCGTCTCACTGTGACCGGCGCGGCGCGCGGAGCTGGCCGCCGCCGGCTTCGATGCGGGCGACGACGGCGTCGGCGACCTCCGCGAGGGGCACGTTCTCCGTGGCCTCCTCGGTGCGCCCCTTCAGCTCGGCGACGCCTTCTTTCAGCCCGCGTCCGCCGATGGCGACGCGGAGCGGGATGCCGATGAGGTCCGCGACCTTGAACTTCACGCCCGGGCGCTCGCCCCGGTCGTCGAGGATCACCTCCACGCCGCGTTCCCGAAGCGCGTCGTAGATGCGCTCCGCGGCCTCGGCCACGGCCTCGTCTTTGCCCAGCGGCAGCACGATGGCCTGGTAGGGCGCGATGGGCATGGGCCAGGCCATGCCGTCGTCGTCGTGATGCTGCTCGATGGCGGCGGCCAGCAGCCGGGTCACGCCGATGCCGTAGCAGCCCATCACCAGCGGCTTCGCCTGGCCTTCCGCGTCGAGGAAGGTCGCGTTCATCTTCCCGCTGTAGTGTGTGCCGAGCACGAAGATGTGCCCGCCCTCGATGCCCCGGTAGGTGGCGAGCACGGAGCCGCACTTCGGGCACGGGTCGCCATCGCCGACCTCGCGAAGGGGCGCGAGCTCGGCGTCGAAGTCCCGGCCGTAGGCCACGCCGGCGTAGTGGTGTCCGGTCTGGTTTGCGCCGCAGATGGCCCTCGCGAGCGTCGCCACCTCCGGATCCGCCAGGAGACGCATCGGCGCGCCCTCCGGGTACTTCTCCGCATCGAAGACCGGTCCGAGGTAGCCGACCTTCGCCCGGAGCGCCTTGCCGGCTTCTTCGTCCGTGGCCAGGCGCACCTCGTCCACGCCCAGGTGCCGTGCGAGCGCGATCTCGTTGACCTCCCGGTCCCCGCGCACGAGCGCCATCACGAGCTCCGGCTCCCCTTCCCCGGCCGCATACACGAGCGCCTTGATGGTGTCCGCATGCGTGACGCCGCGGTCTGCGAAGAAGGCGACGACGGCGTCCATGGTCTTCGTCGCCGGCGTCTCCACGAGCTCGCGCTCCGTGAAAGCGCTCGCGTCCGGCGCGGCCTCCTCCGGCGCCTGGGCCTCGGCGGCCTCGACGTTGGCGGCGTAGTCGCAGTTGCCGCAGACCACGATGCGGTCCTCGCCGGACTGGGCGAGGATCTGGAACTCGGCGCTTTGGCTCCCCCCGATGGCGCCGCTGTCGGCTTCGACGATGCGGTAGTCGAGGCCGAGGCGCCGGAAGATGTG
This sequence comes from Myxococcota bacterium, assembly GCA_039814655.1. Lineage (GTDB taxonomy): Bacteria > Myxococcota_A > Polyangia > Polyangiales > Houyiibacteriaceae > CALCTH01. Next base: position 1,821 of record JBCCAW010000122.1, read on the forward strand.
GTGGTAGGCCTCGCGCATCACGCCGTAGCTCCGAAGCGCGCCTTCCTCGTCGGCGTCGAAGGAGTAGGCGTCCTTCATGAGGAACTCGCGGCAGCGCATGAGCCCGGCCCGGGGCCGCGGCTCGTCCCGGTACTTCATCTGCACCTGGTAGAGGTTCAGCGGGAGCTGCCGGTAGCTCTTGACCTCCCGGCGGACGAGGTCGGTGATGATCTCCTCGTGCGTCGGGCCGAGGTGATAGTCGCCGCCCTTCCGGTCCTTGAGGCGCAGCAGCACCGGGCCGTACACGTCCCAGCGGCCCGTCTCCTGGAAGTAGCTCGCCGGGAGGATGGCCGGCATCAGCACCTCCTGGGCGCCGGCTTCGTCCATGGCGTCGCGGATGATGGCGCTGATCTTGTGCAGCGCGCGCCGGGCGAGGGGCAGCAGCTCGTAGATGCCGCTCCCGACCATGCGGATGTAACCGGCGCGGAGGAGCAGCACGTGGGACGCGTCGACGGCGTCCTTGGGGACCTCCTTCACCGTCGGGATGAAGGCCTGGGTGAAGCGCATGGGCCGGGTGCTAGCAGGGCCGGCGTGGCCAGGCGAGACGCGCGCCGTGCTCCACCCTTTTCTCAGCGCGGCGGTCCTGGCGTAGCCTCGCGCCCATGCCCGGGTCCTTTGCGAGCGACGCGGCCTTTCGCGCGCCGGATCTCGCGTCGCCTCTCGACGTCGAGGGCCTCCTCGCGGCGGGCCCGCCGAGGGGCCTCGTCAAGGGCATGTTCTTCGAAGCGGTGAGGCGCGAGGTGCGCCGGGCCGGCGCGCCGACGCCGGGACGCGATCGCTACACGGCCTTCCGCGGCTACCCCCTCGAGGAGTGGCTCGTCTTCCTACCCGAGTGCGCCTCGCGGGCATTCCCGGGGCTGCCTGCGCGCGAGGGCATGCGCCGCTTCGGCCACGGGGCCTTTCGCGCCTTCCAGCAGTCGACGGCCGGTCGCGTGCTCTTCAGCTTCGCGGGGCAGGACACGGAGGCCGCGGCCCGGCTGACCGGTCGCGCCTTCGACGCCATCGCCTCCCACGGCCGCGTGGAGGTGCGCGAGTCGGGACCGGGCCACGTCGTGCTGCGGCTGACGGACATGTGGGACTACATCGAGGGCTGGCACGTGGGCGTCTACGAAGGAGCCACCCGTGCCCTCGGCGCCGTGCCCATCGTGGAGGTGCGCATGGACACGCCGCGGGATGGCGACGTACGCGTCTCCTGGGACGGCAGCCGCGCTCGCTAGCGGCGGAGCCCGCCTAGATTTCGAAGGCCATGGCCTCGAGGCGCGCGCGCTCGCGCACCTGCAGCACTTCCGTGGTGCGCGCGGCAACCTCGGCCTCGAGGCTCCGCGTCGTGAGCTCCACGCGGCTCTCGACGAGGGGCCCGACGGTCTCGAGCGTGCTCGAAAGCGACGCAGCGAGCTCCCCGAGGCGCGCGTCGAGCTCTTCGAGGTCCGCGTCGGTCTCCCCGACCATGCTCGCCACGCTCTCCCCGTGGGCCTCCTGGAGCTCCTGGAAGAGCTCCGCGGGCACCACTTCCGGGAACATGCGCGCGAAGCGCACCAGGTTGCGCCAGAGCTGGCTCGCGAGCTCCGGGTCCGGATGCTGCCCGCGCAGATGCGCCAGCGCCCCTTCGAGGTCCCGGTAGGCGCGCCGGTATTGCGCGAGCTCCACCTGGTAGCCGAGCTCCTTGGCCCGCGGCCACACCCAATGGCGCCAGCTATGCTCCTGGTCCGTGGCCACGTCCGAGAGGCGCTGGGCGCTCTCCGGGAGCCGGGCGAAGAAGCGGTCCGCCACCTCGTCGGCCAGGGCGAGCAGCCGCGGCGAGGCCACGCGGCGCCGGAGCCGGTGGGCCATGCGCTGCGCGAGCATGGAGGCCTGGAGCATGGTGAGCTGCGTCGCGTCGTCGAGGGTGCGCGCGTAGCCCTCGCCCCAGCGGCGGAGGGCTTCGAGGTGCTCGTCGCGCAGCTCCTCGATGTCGTCTTCGAAGGTGGCTTCGAGGTCCCGCAGCGCCTTCAGGTGCCGGCCCGAACGCCAGCGCAGATAGAGGAAGAGCCCGGCGTAGAGCAGGCCGTAGCAGCCAAACCAGATGCCGAGGCCCACGAGCCCCGGGAGCCACGGCACCAGGGATTCCGGCACGCCATCGAGCGTGGCGGTCCAGGTCTCGGCCCAGGTCACGAGGCGCGCCCGGGCGTTCAGCGCCAGGTCGATGGCCAGCGCCACGAGCACCAGGAGCACCAGCGAGAGCCGGCGAAAGAGCACGCCGAGCGGCGCCTTGGCGTTCTGGGCCATGCGCGTGACGTGCTGGCTCGAATAGACGACGTCGGCGGCGCCGAGAAAGAAGGCGAGCACGCGCCGACCGAAGCCGTAGCGGCTGCGTACCTCGAGCTCGAAGGTCTCCGCCGGCGGTAGCGCGGGCTCCGGCACCTGAGGAAAGTCGAGGGTGAGGCCGATGCTCCGGGGCAGCCCCTCGAGGCGCGGGACCCGGAGCACGTTCACGTGCAACGGCTCGTGCTCGTCCATGAGCGCCTGCATGAAAGAGCGGCCCACGGGCGTGAGGCTCGCCCGGAGATCGCGCTCGAGGCGGTCCAGGCGCCCCTCGACGCGGCGCACGAAGTCCGCCGGCGACCCGTCGCCGCTGGCGCCCGCGGACGCGCTCCAGGTGGAGGCGGCGCCCTGGTCCCAGCGGACGACGGTGGTGTCCGCCTTCTCCTCGAGCGCCTCCAAGGCGCGGCCCACCAGGCGGCTCTGGAGCCGCCGGTAGGCGAAGAACCACGCCAGCCGGTGGAGGAAGAACACCGTCGCCGCGGCCATGGCGGCGTAGAAGACGTTCGTCAGCAGCGTGCCGACCGGACCCATCGGGGCGGGGAGTAGCACGCGGTCTTGATCGGAGCGCGGTGCCGTGGCCCCATGCGGGCATGCTCCGTGCTGCGCTCGCTCTCGCCTCGCTCCTGGCCCTCGCCTGCGGCGCCGACACCCCCGTGCCGGCGTATCCCTTCCCGGAGCAGGCGAACCTCGAGGACACGGAGTTCTACGAGCTCGTCGCCGGGGACGAAGAGGCCGAGGAAGAGGACGATTGGGTCTACGAAGAAGACGAGACCCAGGGCGCCGTCGGCGGCATCGTGGCTGACCCCGAAGGCCCGGCGCCGGAGCGCTGAGCCCGGCCCCCTCATCGTCACCTTGAACGCGGGCGCTGCGTGACCGACGCCTTCGATACGGTCGTCGTCGGGGCGGGGTCCGCGGGTGCGGTGATCGCCGCCCGGGCCACGGAGGATGGCGCCCGTCGCGTGTGCCTGCTCGACGCCGGGCCCGACTACGGCGCGGGACCGCTCCCCGAGGAGCTGCGCGACGGCACGCGGAATGCGCTCCGGGACCACGATTGGGGCCTGTGGCATCGGCCGGCGGCCAGCGCGGCGCGCATGCGCTTCCCCCGGGGCCGGGTGGTGGGCGGCTCGAGCGCCGTCAACACCTGCATCGCGCTCCGCGGCCAGCCCGAGGATTACGACGAGTGGGGCCTCGCGGAGTGGCGCTGGGAGCACTGCTTGCCGGCCTTTCGCCGACTCGAGCGGGACCTGGATTTTCCGGACGCGCCGCACCACGGCGCGGGCGGTCCGCTTCCCCTTCGCCGCCATCCGCCGGGAGAGCTCACGTGCTGGCAGGCGGCCTTTCTCGAGGCCTGCGTCGAGCTCGGCTTTCCCGCGTGCCCGGACAGCAACGCCCCGGGCGCGCTCGGCGCGGGCCCGCACGCGATGAACAAGACGCCGGAGGGCCGCCGCATCAGCGCCGCCGAGGTCTACCTCGACGCGGCCGTGGGCCGGCGGCCGGGCTTCACGCTGCGGCCGGACACGCGGGGGCGGCGCCTGCGCTTCGAAGGGCGCCGCGTGGTGGGCGTCGAGGTCGAAGACCGGCGCGGCGTGCGCGTGATCCGGGCCCGGCGCGTGGTGCTCTCCGCCGGCGCCATCGGCACGCCGGGCGTGCTCCTGCGCAGCGGCGTGGGGCCGGCCAAGGAGCTCCTACGCCTCGGCGTGGACCGCGTCGCCAACGTGCCGGCCGTGGGCCGCCAGCTCCGCGACCACCCGGGCGTGGCGGTGTGCTTCGTACCGAAGGCGGGCGTGAGCGCCGTGTCGGATCCGATCATCCAGACCGTGCTGCGCTGGAGGTCGCGCGCCGGGGGGTTCCCTGCGGACCTGCAGCTCCAGGCCGGCAGCTTCTTCCCGCTTCCCGGGTGCCCGGTGCCGCTGACGACGCTGATGTTCCAGGTGGGTAAGCCCCGATCGGTGGGGCGGCTCTACGTTGCCGACGCGGACCCACACACGAAGCCGCGCATCGAGAGCCGTTTCTTCACGGACGCCGACGACGTGCGCGTGGCCGACGAGGCCCTCGAGCTGCTCTGGCTGCTCGGCAGCGCGCGGCCGCTCCGCGAGCTGGCAGACTTTGCGGTGCCCGGGGAGGGCGCGCTTTCCCGGCGCAGCTCCGCGCGGCAGCTGCTGCGGACGCAGGTGGGCAGCGGCTACCACCCCTGCGGCACCGTGCCCATGGGCGACGCCGCCCGCATCGCCCGCGGGGAAGCGGCCTGCGACGCCCAGGGCCGCGTGCACGGCACCGAAGGGCTGGTCGTGGCCGACGCGAGCCTCTTCCCGACGATTCCCAGCGCGAACACGAACCTGCCGACGCTGATGCTCGGCGAGCGCGTGGGCGCCTGGCTCCGCGACGGCGCCTACGATTGAGGCATCTTCGCGTCCGGCGTCGCCTCGTTCGGGCGCCCTTCGCGCTCGTTTGCGCGCTCGTGATCGAACGCACGCGGCCGGGCGGGCAACGAGTGAGCACGCCCCGGAAGGTGGACCGGTGGCGTGGCCCCGAAGGGACGTGACTCCGTGCGCCAGCTTCCGCTTCGCACGTCGGCTCGAGCCGGCGTGACGCTTGCCCTATGCCTTCTGCTCGCCGAGCGCGTCCGCGCGCAGCCGCGCACGGAGCCCCTGGGCGCGGGTCTACGCGGGCTCGTGGACTCGGCGCTGGCCGCCTACGACGCGCACCGCGCGGCGCCGCCTCCGCTGCCGCCCCGCTACGCCGCACACGCGCCGCTTCGTGACGCGCGCGCGGTGGACCCGCGGCAGGTCTTTGCGCTCCGGGAGCTTCCGCCGCTCGAACTCGCGACGCCGCCACGGGACCGCGCGCGGCTACGCTTCGGCCTCGGCATCGTCCTTGGGGGAAGCGTGCGCGGCCCGAGCCTCGACCTGCAGCTCGGCGTGCAGCTCCAGCTCGGGGTGCAGGTGCGCGACGCGGCGGCCTTCTACGTGCAGAGCACGCTGCTCAGCGGCGAGTACGTCGACCGGAACACGCTCCAGCACGGCGCCTCGCCCGTCGCCCTGTGGAACGCCGCGCTCACGGAGCTGACGCTCTGGCGCCGGCTCCAGCTCGCCCTGGGTCCCTCCCTCGACGCCGTCGCCGACTGCCCGGCGAACCAGGGCGTCGGCGATCGCGGGTGCCGACTGCGAGCGCGGCCCGGCGTGCACGCGCGCCTCGGCTGGGTCTTCGGCCGCGACCAGCGCCTCCCGGCGGCCTGGACCCTCGACCTCCACCACACGCGCCTCGACTTCAGCACCCGGGCCACCACGCTCATCGGCGGCCTCCAGGTGCTTCTCGACTGACCGCAGCCGTACCGGGACTGCGCCCCGTCGGGCGCGCCCCCTTGGGAAGCCCAAGCACGCGACGAGGGGCGGTCGGTCCCGCACTCGGCCGGATGCGTGGAGGCCCCCCGGGCGAGGCGAGGTCAGTCGCTGGCGGTGTCGTGCCCCGTGGGCAGCGCGGTCGGGAGCTGGGGGCGCGACAGCACGAGATCGACAACCTCCTCGTCCCAGCAGGCCGTGAGCAGCGAGCGCTGCGCCCCCGGGGGGACGCCGAGACCCTCGAGTTGGCCGCGTATCTCCGGGAGGAGCATGCCCCGCGCCGTCAGCGCCTCGACCATGGTCGAGGCGCTCCATCCGAAGTCCCTCAACAGGTTGAGCGATGGGCGTGTGCCCAGGCCGTTCTCGAGGAAAGCGGTGAGCACCTCGGCGTTCGTGTACCCGCCTGCGGCCAACAGCGCAGCGGTGTGCAGCCCAGACACGCCGGCCTCGAGTAGCCAAAGCGCCGCGTGCGACGCCTTCAGCGCCTCGCGGCGGAGGATCGGCAGCCACCAGTTGGGGTCACCGCGCTCCTCGGCGAAGCGTCGCACGGCGTCGAGGGGCCGATGCTCCGCGCGCGCCAGCCGCGCGTAGGTGCTGAGTACGACGTCTGTGGCCGCGCCCGCGCCAAGCTCGACCGCCCAGAAGCGTTGCAACGCCAGCAGCGCCTCGGCCGGCTCCACTTCGTCGAGCAGGACCTCGAGCGCCGTCAGCGGCGAGAGGTGGGTGCGGAGCACACGCCCGATGACCGCGGCTTCCTCCGGGGACGCGACGGGAGCGAGGGAGGCTAGCTCCTCAGGGAGGTACACGTGCGCCAGGCGGGCGAGCGCCTGCGCCGCCCAGTGGGAGGAGAGCCTCGAGTCGGTAGCGCGGGCGAAGGCCTCGGTCACGGGCACCTCGTCGGTGATAGCGGCCTCCACCGCACGCCACGCCTGGATCTCGGCGAGGCGGGCGGCCACGTCGGTGTCCCGCCACAGCTTCGTCGCGGAGGCGATGCCCCCTGCGCGCGCGAAGCCAAAGGCACCGACCAGCGCCAGCAGCAGCGCATCGTCTCCCCAGCCCACGAGGGTCTCGAGGTCGGCAGCGATGCTTGCTTCAAAGTGCTCCCACGGGTCCGCCAGGAGCTCACAGGTCTCCGCAAGGGAAAAGCCGCCGGCCTCGCAGGCGACGAGCAGCGCACACACGTCGGCACCCGCCTCGAGGTGGTCGGCGATGAAGGGCGCGAGGCGGGAGGGAGTGAGGGAGGCAGGGAGGGACACTGGGCTCCCCTGTTGCGTAGCACGGTGGGCGGGCTGCGGGACGAGTGTGTGTCCGTGGGGTGAGCACCCCGTCGCCTTCCTCCGAGGTCCGCTGCCCGAGGCCTAGGGCAATGATGCCGCGGCCGCGGCGCGAAGCCTCTCGGCCTGTCCGCGATGGGCCGGGAAGACCGCGTCGACGCGGGCGAGGAACGCGGCGAAGTCGGCGAGGATGTCTTGGTCCTCCTCGGGCCGGCGGCGGCGCACCTGGCCGAGGAACTCCATCAGGCCGACGGTCGCCGAGTCGTTGGAGAGCGCGGCCCGGGTGGCCTCCTGGGCGAAGCTACGCTCGCCGAGAAGCACGAGCGCGCTCGCCGCCGCGCAGGCTAGGCGAGCGTCGTCTCGGGTCCGGGCCACTTCGCGGAGCGCGACGCGATGCGCGGCATCGCAGCCTATCCAACCGAGCGCCTCCGCGGCCCACGGACGGACCAGCTCCCCTTGCATCTCCATCGCCCTGAGCAGCGGATCCCGCGATGCGGTGCCTCCGTGCCACTCGAGCGCTTCACAGATCGTGCACAGGACGATCTCGTCTTCTTCGCGCTGGAGGCGCTCGAGGAGCCGGTTCTCGACGCCAAGTGACGTCGGGAGCCTTCGACCCGCCAGCGTCCCGACGGCAGCGTCACGAACGAAAGACTCGCGGTGGTCCAACAGCCCCAGGACGGCGGGAAGAGCCGCTTCGATCTCCTCCACAGCCTCCAGGGCTTCATCGATTGCCCCGCAGTCGTCCTCCTCGATGGCCGCGCGTAGTCGCCGAAGGCACTCCCCGTCGTCCGTACTTCGAGCCATCGCTCAGCTTTGCGGAACGCGAGGCAATGGCAACGCGGCCTGCTCGCGGGTGCCGGGCTGCGCCGGCTTCAAAGATTTGTTTTTATTACTAATTCGTCCCAACGTGGTTCTGAAGAGTCCGTCCCCCGAGGGATCGACCGTCGGGGAGCCGGGGAGGGACCGGGGCCGAGCGCGAAGGCTGGCCGCGGCGATGCGCGAGGGCAGTGGCTCGGCCCCGAAAGGCGGACGGCGGGTTCGCGGGACCGATTCGGGCAGCGCGGGGGACCGATCGGGGCCGAGCGGGGGACCGACTCGGCCCGAGCCGAAATGCGGGCGCCGCGATGCCGGGGCGGCGAGGGCTCGGGGCCCGATGCTCGGCGAGTCGCGGCCCGCGGACGACGCCGCGATGCCGTAGGGGATTTCGAGGGAGCGCACCGGGCGGAGAAGCGCGCTTTTTCGAGGAGGAGCCTCATGCATGGGGGGCGCGGAGCGTTCGCCCGGGATGGCGCTGCGGGTGATACACCGGCTGCTCCATGGCCTACGACGTGCTCGTCACCGGCGGCGCCGGCTTCATCGGCGGCGCGCTTCTTCGTGCCCTCGCCGGTGCGGGGCGGCGGGTGATCTCCGCGGACCTTCGGGAAGCCGCACACGACCACGTGCACCTCGACCTCGCGCGTCCGTGGACCTTCGACGAGCTGCTCGCCGCGCACCGTCCGCGCGCCGTCGTGCACTGCGCGGCGCTCGTGGACGACCGGGGGCGCCTCGAGGACTTCGAGCGCATCAACGTCGAGGGCAGCCGGGAGCTCGCGCTCGCCTGTGCGCGTGCCGGCGTCGAACGCTTCGTGCAGCTCTCGTCGATCGCGGCGCTCGGCTACGACCCCGGACCCGACGCGGACGAAGCCACGCCGATGGACCTCGACAACCCGACGCCCTACTTCCAGACCAAAGCGCGCTCGGAGCAGGCCGTGCGCGACGTGGCCGCGCGGACGCGGCTGCCCACGGTCGTGATTCGCCCGGGCGACGTGTACGGGCCGGGCAGCGTGCCCTGGGTGGAGCGGCCCCTCGCGCTGCTCCACCAGCGCCTCCCGACGCTCCTGGAGGGCGGTCGCGGGACCATGGCCCATTGCCATGTGGACAACTTGGTAAGCGCCATCGCCCTTGCGCTCGAGGTGCCCGCGGCCGTGGGCGAGGTCTTCATCGTGCACGACGGCCCGCACACGTCGATGCGCGACTACGTGACGCGCCTCGCGGGGGCTGCCGGCGCCCCGGCGCCCCGGTCCATGGGCAAGGGCGTGGCGCTCGCCCTGGCCCGCGCCGGCCAGGTCGCGAGCCGCGCTGGCGTCACGCCGCCCATGACCCCCGGCGCGGTCGCCTACCTGACCCGGCGGGCGACCTACCGGACGGACCAGGCCCGGGACGTGCTCGGCTGGGCTCCCCACGTGGGCCTCGACGAGGGCATGATGCGCCTCGGCGCGTCGCTCCGCGGCGCCTCGGGAGGAGCCCGGCGATGAAGGTGATCGACAGCCATGCGCACTTCGAGCCGCGGCTGCTCGACGCGGACGCGGCCGTGCGGAAGATGGACGCAGTGGGCGTCGACCAGGTCGTGCTCATCCCGGCCATGAACGGGCTCTTCGAGTCCACGCCAGAGGCGCTGCTGACCGCGATGCGCGCGGCCATGCGCCGCAAGGCGACGCGGCGCCTCGCGGAGCTCGTGCACCGCGCGACGCTGACCCGCGACGGGGACGTGCGCCTCGCCGGCCAGGTCATTCCCATTTACCCGCTGCCCGACAACGGCGCCGTCGCCCAGGTGCTCGCGGCGCATCCCGGGCGCTTCCTCGGCTGGATCTTCTTGAACCCGAAGCACGACCCGGCGCCCCTCGAGACGCTCGAGCGCTGGCGCCACGTGCCCGGGTTCATCGGCGTGAAGCTCCATCCCCACTGGCACGACTACCGGACCGCGCTGCTCCATCCGGTGTTCGCACGCTGCCAGGAGCTGGGCTTGCCCGTGCTCATTCACCTCGGCTTCGGCAAGCGCGGCGACTTCCGGACGCTCGGCGAGCGCTTCCCGAAGCTCACGGTCATCGCCGCCCACGCGGGCTTCCCCTTCTTCGACGACCTCTGGGCGCTGAAGAGCCGCTACCCGAACCTCTACGTCGACCTCTCGAGCCCCTACCTCGACGAGGCCCTCGTCCGCGATTGCGTCGCCGCCATGGGCCCGGAGCGCTGCCTCTACGGCACCGACGCCCCTTACGGCTTCGAGGATGCGTCGCACAGCTACGACTACGGGGAGATCAAAGGCTGGGTCGAGCGCCTCCCGGTGAGCACGGCAGAGCGCGAGCGCATCTTCGGCGGCAACTTCGCCGCGCTCCTCGAGCGCTAGAAACGGAAACGGAAACGGAAACGGAAACGGAAACGGAAACGGAAACGGAAACGGAAACGGAAACGGAAACGGAAACGGGCCACCGTCCACGTGGACGGTGGCCCGCGCTGCCCGGCGGCTTCGTTCAGCGCTGGCGCAGCAGGAAGGGGTAGCTCACGCGCACGATGCCGCCGCCCTCCGGCTGGGGAAACGTCCAGCGGCGGACGGCGTTCGTGATGCAGGCCTCCACGCGGCCGTCGCCGATGTCTGAACTCTGCACCGAGGCGTTGGCTACGGAGCCCGTCGGGCCGATGAGGAAGCGCGCGACGACGCGGCCCTCGAGGTCCGGGCGGCTCTGCAGGCCCTGCTCGTAGCAGAACTTCACCTCGTCTCTCATCGTCTTGAGGATCCTCGAGACTACCGAATTTCACTTAGGTTCGTTTCCCAGGGTCTCATTGCCGGGTCAGATGTGAGAATTTGCAGTTCTGACCGATATCAG
>JBCCAW010000311.1:0-7074 GCA_039814655.1 Myxococcota bacterium
CTCCTCCTCGCGCGGTTCCCGGCGGTATACGGCGCCGGCCTCGAGGGCCGTCACCCGCGCGAAGGGCGCGAGCTCGTCTTCCGAGAGCGCCGCGGCGTCGGTCGACCGCGCCCCGAGACCGGCGGCGACGACCACGTGAAGATCCTCGGCGACGCGGGCGCGAAGCGTGCCCCGCGGCGAGACGGCGACGCCGGAGGCCGAGAAGCTCGCGCGGGGCAAGCGTTCGCCGCGGCTGTCTTCGGTCGGGAAGTTCCGGTCCTCGACGTTGAAGCCGAAGTAGTCGAGGCGAACGCCGCCGAGGAAGGAGAGCCACTCGGTGAAGCGGAGATCGCCACGGAGATAGGCCGCGGCCACGGTCTCCCGGACGCGCCGGTCGAAGTCCGTGAGGTAGGGAACCCCGTCGGCGTCCCGGCGCCGGTCCGCCCGGGTATCCGCGTCGTCGTAGCGGAGGTGCACGCCGGCCTCGAAGCGCTGGGGAAAGCCCAGCCAGGCCCGGCTTACGCGGTAGCGACCGCGGGCCCCGAGCGTGCTCGCGTCATAGCGCTGGTCCAGGTTGTCGCCGCGCTGAGGCTCGCCGCCGTTTTCCAGGTCCGTGGTGAAGCCCGTGAAGTTCTCCGTGATGCGAAGCGACCGGGCGCGGGCGAAGGTCGTGAGCTCGAAGCGCTCGGTCGGGCGCCGATGCTCGAGACGCCCGACGACGCCGAGCTGCGACGTGCTGCCGCCCTGGTTGGGGTCGTAGAAGCAGAAGAACTGGCTGTCCCGGCCCGGGGGACACGCCTCCACGCGATCGCGCTCGACGTCGTCCAGCCGCAGTACACCGGCCGTGCTCCAGCTGCCCGAGGCCGCGAAGGCCAGGAGGCTGTAGCGGAACCTGTCGGACCCGCCGGCGTAGCGGCCGAGCGCCGAGCCGTTGCGGAAGGCCCGGTTCGGGCCGAAGCCGTCGCCCTGGTTGTAGGCGATGGCGGCAAAGGTGCCTTCGGACGCGCTCGCGGGTCGCCAGGCGCCGGAGAGCCGAACCTCGCCGAAGCGGCCGTAGCCCAGGCTCAGGTGCAGCCCCGGCTCCCGAAGCCCGAGCACGTACTCGGCGGTGCCCGCCGTCGCGAAGTCGCCCTGAGCGGGGTCGAAGGGGCCCTGGATGACGTGGAGCCGGTCGACCACCTGCGGGATGGCCATGAGCGTGTCGACGTAGCCGTGCCCGTGGGCGTTCGACACCTCGTTAATGGGCATGCCGTCGACGAGGATCTCGAGATCCTCGCCCTCCCCCGCGTCGAAGCCCCGGAGGAACATGCCGAGCGCGTGCCCTTCGGTCGCGTGCTGCGTGAGGAGCACGCCGGGCACGAGGTTGAGCATGCCCTGGGCGCTCGTGCGCGGGACGCGGCGGAGCTCGCCGATCTCCAGGTCGAAGTCGCTGGCGGCCACCGGCGCGCGCTCGGCGACGGGGGCGTCGGTACGCCCGGTCGCACCGAGACCGGAGTCTTGGAAGTCGTCCGTGTCCGTGTCCGTCTCCGGGTCCGTTTCCGTCTCCGTCTCCGTGTCCGTGTCCGTGTCCGTTCCCGTCTCCGTTCCCGTGTCCGTCTCCGTCTCCGTCTCCGTTCCCGTTCCCGTCTCCGTCTCCGTGTCCGTGTCCGTGTCCGTGTCCGTGTCCGTGTCCGTGTCCGTCTCCGTATCCGTTCCCGTGTCCGTGTCCGTGTCCGTGTCCGTGTCCGTGTCCGTGTCCGTGTCCGTGTCCGTCTCCCTCCCCCGTTCCGCCCCGGCTCCCCGCACCACCACCTGGAAGCCCACGCGGGCCGGGACCGGGCGGCCGTTCACCCGGGCCGGGGCAAAGCGAAGGTCGCGCACGTAGAGCTGCGCGAGCGCCTCCACGGCGTCACGCAGCGCCGGGTCCGGCGCGTCGCCAGCGCCCTCCAGCTCGAGCTCGCGCGTCGTGGCCTCCTCCACCGCGCCGGTCTCGCCGATGAGCAGCGTCAGCAGAACCCGGCCGCCGCGCGTACCCGGCGTCGTCGGCTCCGGCGGGGCCTCCAGCAGCCGCGGCGGCTCCGCGCCGGGGCGATCCGGGCGGTCGGCGTCCTCCGGCACGTCCCCCGCCGCCGGCTGCGCGCCGGCGATGGCGCGACCGGAGAGCAGAGCGACCCAGACCAGGAAGAGCAGCCTCATGCAATTCAGTTGCAGAAGAGTGGAACTAACGTGATGTCAGCAGCCTGGCAAACGCGACGGGTCCGCTAGGCCGGCTCGAGCACGCGCACGATGAGCTTCTTCCGCCCCACGGTCTCGAAGTCGACTTCGGCCTTCGGGTACATGCCGCCGGTGTCCAGCGAGGCGACGCGCCCCACGCCGAACTTCTTGTGGCGCACCAGCGTGCCCGGCCCGATGCCGCCCTCGCTCAAGTCCGAGTACTCGCTCCGGTCGACGAAGCTCTCGCCGAGGTCCGTGCGCGTGTCGGGCTTGCGCGGCCCGTCCCAGGGGTCCGGCGCGAACTCCATCTCCGCGGCGCGCGGCCGCCGGGAGGTGCCGCCGCCGCCGCCGCCGCCCAGGCGAAACACGTCGTCGTCCGGAAGGTCTCCGAGAAAGCGCGACGGCCCGCCCGCGCGCTCCTGCCCGAAGATGCGCCGGCGCGTGGCCCAGGTGAGCACCAAGCGCTCCTGGGCGCGGGTGAACGCCACGTACGCGAGGCGCCGCTCCTCCTCCATCTCCTCCGGGTCCTCGCGCAGCTCGCCGGAGCCCATGGGGAACATGCCCTCCTCGAGGCCCATCACGAGCACCGTGCGGAACTCGAGGCCCTTGGCCGCGTGCACGGTCATGAGCGTCACCTTGTCCGCGGCCGCGTCCTCGGCGCCGTCGGCCGCGGTCTGCAGCGTCACCTCGGCGAGGTACTCGGCGAGCGTGGGCTCCTCGCCGGCCGCGCGGCGCGCCGCGGCGAACTCGCCGATGGAGCCCACGAGCTCTTCGAGGTTCTGGAGCCGGGTCTCGGCCTCGACGGAATCGTCGGCCTTGAGCATGGCCAGGTAGCCCGTGTCCTCGAGCACGGCGCCGCCGAGATCCTCCAGGGGAAGCTTGGCGGCCTCCTCTCTCAGATGCGCCACGAGCTCCGTGAAGGCCCCCAGGCGCCGCGTCGGAGCCGCGCTGAAGCGCCCGTCGTCGGGCACGTGCTCGAGGGCCGCGAGCACGCCGATGCCCCGCTCCGCCGCCAGGTCGAGGAGCCGGGATTGGGACGTCTTGCCGATGCCCCGCGCCGGCACGTTGATGACGCGCAGAACGCTCACGTCGTCGTCCGGGTTGTGCAGGAGCCGCAGGTAGGCGAGCAGGTCCTTCACCTCGGCCCGGTCGTAGAAGCGCAAGCCTCCGACGACGCGGTACGCGAGGTTCGCCGAGCGCAGCGCATCTTCCAGCACGCGGGACTGAGCGTGCGTGCGGTAGAAGATCGCCGCGTCGCTGAGCAGGTGACCCTGACGCTGCAGCTCGAGGAGCGCGCGCACGATCTCGTCGGCCTCGCGGCGCTCGTCGAGCGTGCGCAGCACGAGCACCTTCTCGCCCTCGTCGTTGTCGGTCCAGAGTTCCTTGGGCTCCCGGTCGAGGTTCTTGCGAATGATGGCGTAGGCGACGCGGAGGATGCGCTTGGTCGAGCGGTAGTTCTGCTCGAGCTTGATCACCGTCGCGCTCGGGTAGGCCTCGCGAAAGTCGAGAATGTTGCGCCGGTCCGCGCCTCGCCAGCGGTAGATGCTCTGGTCGTCGTCGCCGACGACGCAGAGGTTGCCGTGCACGCTGGCCAGCGCCCGGACGAGGCGGAGCTGCGCGTGGTTCGTGTCCTGGAACTCGTCGACGAGCACGTGGCGAAAGCGCCCGGCGAGGTCCTCGCGCAGCGCGCCGTTCTTTTCGAGGGCGCGCGTCAGCCGGTAGATGAGGTCGCCGAAGTCCAGGGCGCCGGCCTTCTGCATGCGCTGCTCATAGGCGTCGTAGACGCGGGCTACCTGCTCGCGCCAATAGTCGCCGGTGTCGACGTCTTCGGGGCCGCGCATCTCCTGCTTGGCGCGGTTGATGGACCCGGCGAGGGTCTTGGCCGGGAAGCGCTTCTCGTCGAGGCTGAGGTCCCGGAGCACGCGCTTCACGACGGCCCGCTGGTCGCCATCGTCGTAGATGGTGAAGTCCTTCCGGACCCCGGCTTCATCCGCGTGGAGCCGGAGGAGCCGCGCGCAGGTCGCGTGAAAGGTGCCCACCCAGAGTCCACTGGCGCCGCCCGGCACGATGCTCGCGAGGCGCTCGCGCATCTCCCCCGCGGCCTTGTTGGTGAAGGTCACCGCGAGAATGCGCCAGGGCCGCACGTCCTGCTCGGCGACGAGGTGCGCGATGCGGTACGTGATGACCCGGGTCTTGCCGCTTCCGGCGCCCGCAAAGACGACCAGCGGGCCTTCGCCGTAAAGAACGGCTTCGCGTTGCGGCGGGTTCAGGCCCTCGAGGGGAATGCGCACTGAGCTCACGGGGCGACGCTAGCAGGTCCTGCGCACGCGCTCAGTGCGCTTTGCCCCCGGAGGAAGGCTCAAAACGCCTTGCCGGGGTTGAGAATCCCGTGGGGATCGAAGGCGGCCTTGATGCGGCCCATGAGCGCCCGCTCCGCTCCCCCGAGCGCCTCCGCGAGGTGACGTCGCTTGAGCAGCCCGACGCCGTGTTCCCCGGTGACCGTTCCCCCGAGCGTGAGAGCCGCGTGCACGATGGCGTCGAAGGCCCGCTCCGCCGCCGCCACGGAGGCCGGGTCCGTCGCGTCGTGCACGATGGTCGGGTGCAGGTTGCCGTCGCCGGCGTGGCCGAAGGTGCCAATGGTCAGCCCCGTCTCCTCCGCGGCGCGCTCGCAGGCGGCGACCATGGCCGGGAGAGAGGCCGGCGGAACGCACACGTCGTCGAGGAGTGGGGTACCGAGGCGCTCGAGGGCCGGTAGCGCCATGCGCCGCGCCTGGAGCAGCATGCGCCCTTCGTCGGCGTCCCCGGTCGCGTAGCCGTCCCGCCCACCGGCGGCCTCGGCCAGGGCTTCGCAGCGCCTGACGACCTGCTCCGCGTCGCGCGCGTCGCTCTGCACGAGCAGCATGGCCGCCGCGTCCGGATCGAGACCGAGCGCGGCCATGGCCTCGACGGCGCCGAGCGTCGTGCGGTCCATGAGCTCCACGAGCGCGAGGTCTTCGCCGCGCACGAGCGCGTCCACCGCCGCGCCCGCCGCCGGGAGCGTGTCGAAAAAGGCGATGAGCGTGGCCCGCGGCGGCGGCGCCGGCAGCAGGCGCAGCGTGATGCGCGTCACCACGGCCAGCGTGCCCTCGGAGCCGACGAGGAGGCGCTTGAGGTCGAGGCCGGCCACGTCCTTCCGCGTGCGCGCGCCCACCGCGAGGGGGGTGCCGTCGGCCAGGATCGCGCGCAGCGCCAGCACGTGGTCGCCGGTGACCCCGTACTTGAGGCAGCACGCGCCGCCGGCGTTGGTGGCCACGTTGCCGCCGAGCGTGGAGATGTCCCGGCTCGACGGATCCGGCGCGTAGAAGAGGCCCGCGGCCCGCACCGCTTCCGCCAGGGCCCCGTTGAGCACGCCAGGCTCCACCGTCGCCGTGCGGCCCGGCGCATCGAGTTCGAGAATGCGGTCCATGCGGCTCAGGTCGAGCAGCACGCAGCCGTCGATGGCGTTGGCGCCGCCGCTGAGCCCGGTCCCGGCGCCCCGGGGCACCACCGGCACCCGCTGCGCGTGCGCCAGCTGAAGCGTCGCGACGACGTCGGCCTCGCTCCGGGCGCGCACCATCGCCAGGGCTCGCCCCGCGGGCACGGTCGGCGCATGATCCCGGGCGTGGCCGGCGAGCACGTCCGGGTCGGTGATCAAGGCGCCCGGAGCGAGCGCGGACGCGAGCGCCGAGACGATGGAGGGTACGGTGGGTGCGAGCGCGTGCATTTCGCGTAGGAACTAAGCCCCCGAGCCGACGGAGCGATGACCTAGTCTGCCCCCGGGTGGCGCGGGCCTCGTCGAGGGGGTCTCGGACGCCGGGGTCACCCGGTGCGTCCCCTCGACGACGAGGCCCCAGGCGCGGTGCCGCGGCGGACGAAAGGCCGGGCGCTGGGAGGGCCGTGCCGCGCGTGGTACACCGCGCGACGATGGCCATGGCCCAGGGTGCGAGCGAGGACCGGGACGCGGGCGCGCGGGCGCCGGCGGACCCCGATCCCCCGCTACCGAAGGCGAAGCGCTCGCGCATCACGCCGGAGGAGCGCGAGCGCGACCGGGCGCTCGTCCGCGCCGTGCAGAGCGGCGACAGCGTCGCGTTCCGGGAACTCTACGACCGCTACCACCGGCGGGCCTACGCCGTGGCCTTCGGCGTGCTCCGCAACCGCCAGGACGCCATGGACGTGGTGCAGGAAGCCTTCGTGAAGGTGCACAAGCACATCCAGGGCTTCCAGGGCACCTCGAGCTTCTACACGTGGCTCTACCGCATCGTCATGAACCTCTCCATCGACCAGGTACGTCGGCGGAAAGGGACGAGCCTCGACTACGACGACGGCATCGGCCGGAGCGATGACGAGGTGGCCGGTGACGGCGCGCTCCTGCCCACGGTGAGCGACGCCAACCCGCGAAAGACCGTGCTCCGGCGCGAGCTCGTGGACGCCATGCAGAAGGCGCTGGAGACGCTGCCCGAGCATCACCGGGCGGTGATTTTGCTCCGGGAGCTCGAGGGCCTCTCCTACGAGGAGATGGCCCGGGTGCTCGAGGTGCCGAAGGGCACCATCATGAGCCGGCTCTTCCACGCGCGGAAGAAGATGCAGGCAGAGCTGACGCCCTATCTCGCCGGCGATCTCGACATCCGCGACTAGTGGCCGAATGAAATCAGCGCGCGGCCGTCCAAGCCGCCGAGCCCCCGACGCAGTGAATCCGACCGAGACCCCCCGATGACCAGCCCCCGGCCCCACGACACGCTTCAGAAGCTCTACGACGGCGAGCTCACCGACGGTGAGGCCGCGGAGCTGCGCGCCACCGTGAGCGCCGAGGACCGGGCCGTGCTCGCGGGGTTGGCCCAGCTCTCCGAGGTCGTGCGGGCGGGCGCTGGAGCCACCGAAGCCGAC
>JBCCAW010000212.1:0-9145 GCA_039814655.1 Myxococcota bacterium
CACGCTGGCTCTTCCCGCGTTGAGCACGGCCGCGCGCCGTGCAGCAGCCTGTCGATGGTACCTCAGTCGAGGGACG
Source organism: Myxococcota bacterium (assembly GCA_039814655.1). Classification (GTDB taxonomy): domain Bacteria; phylum Myxococcota_A; class Polyangia; order Polyangiales; family Houyiibacteriaceae; genus CALCTH01. Next base: position 77 of record JBCCAW010000212.1, read on the forward strand.
CCTGGATCTCGTCCCGGCTCATCGTGCGGATCACCTTGTAGGGCATCCACTGGTGCCCCGCGGGGTCCCGGAAGCGCCCCGCGCGGTGGCCGTAGGGCTGGTCCGCGAGGGGATGGAGTTCCGTCGCGCCATGCGCCATCGCCAACGCCCAGACCGCGTCCGGGTAGTCGGTCTCGAGCTCCATCACGAGCGGCGTCGGGCCCTTCGGCGCGTCCGCGCCCATGGCCTCGCTCAGGGAGAAGACCGCGTCGTCGCCGTGGAACACATCCGCGTGCACGACGCGCCCGTTCTGCACGTACGCCGGGTCCACGCGAACGCCGAGCACGGCCTCGTAGAAGGGCTGAATCGCGCCCACGTCCTTCACGACCAGCCGGGGAATCAACTTCTTCATCGCCTCGCCTCCTTCACGGTCCTGGACGTAGCGGCTCCGCTGCACGCGCCCTTGTACATAAGGAACACCGCCGAAACCGAGCGCCCGCGCCGGCTCAGCCGAGCACCACGTGGTTCCCATCGCGCGGCCTCGCCAGGAGCGCGCTCGGCGCCTCGCCGGCGAAGGCTCGCAGCTCCCGGTTGAAGTGCGCCTGGTCGTAGTAGCCGCAGGCGTGCGCGAGCTCGGTCAGGTCCCGCGCGCCGTGGTGCCCCGCGAGCACACCTTGAAAGCGCCGGATGCGCGCCCAACGCTTCGGCGGAAGCCCCACCTCCTCGCGAAAGACCCGCGTGAAGGCGCGGCGGCTCAGACCCGCCTGCGCTGCCGCCGGCTCCACCTCCGGCCGCCGGAGCAATGCGCGGAGTCCCGCGGCGATGCGCGGCGTCACCCTCGGGGGCCGGAGCGAGGCGGCGAGGAGCGCGTCCTCGAGGGCGTCGAGGCGCGTGGCGTCGTCGGGTGCGCAAAGGAGCCGGTCGCGGAGCGCGTCGACGGCGTCGCACCCCCAGAGCTCGGCGAGGGGCACGTGGTCGTCCCGGAGCGTGCTGATCGGCGTCGCGAAGAAGGGCGCGCCGCCGCCCGGGCGGAAGGCGACGCCAACGATATCCGTCTGGTCCACGGTGTCGATCACGAAGGGCGCGTCGTAGGCCCCGCTGATCACCGCCGCCGGCCGCGCGCCGAGGCGGCCGTCGGGCTCGATGATCCGGAGCCGCTCGGCAGCGAGGTTCACGAGGAGCTGCACGTTCCCGTCGGGCAGGATGCGCTCACGCTCGTGCGCGGGCTTTCCGCGCCAGCTCCAGAGCCACGCGACGGCGTCCCCGAGACGCGGCGCACGGCGGCGGGCAAAGACCGGCACGGCCCAAGCATAGCGCGTGGTAGAGCGACGCCGCCGACGGCCTCGCGCACCCTTGGGGAGGCCCGGACCCAGTGAAGGCGGGGACGGAAGCTCCCGCCCCCTCCAGCCCCGGCGTCAGTTGTCGAGCTGCTGGCGCCGAGCGATGGTCGCCTCGGCCTGGCGCATCATCTCGCGCGCGCCGCGCTCGATGAGCTGCTGAGCCACGCCGCGGCCGAGGGCCACGGCCTCGGCAATGCGCTCCTCACGCGTGCGGCCCTTGAGGAAGACGTCGCTGCTGGCGCTCAGGAGCTGCTCGCCGTCGATGTCGCCGACGAGGCCCTGGAGCGAGAGGCGCTCGCCGCCGTCGAAGAGCCGCGCGTGTCCCGCGATGGGTACGCGGCAGCTGCCCTGGAGGGCCTTCAAGAACGCCCGCTCGGCCTCGGTCACCACCCGCGTCGGGCCGTGCTCGAGGGGCGCGAGCAGCGCGCGCAGCTCGGGCCGCTCCGCCGCGCCTTCGAGACCCAGCGTGCCCTGGCCCACGGCCGGCAAGCAGTGCTCCGGCGGCAGGACATGGTGCTTCAGGTCCGCCAGATAGCCGAGGCGCTTGAGCCCCGCGGCCGCGAGCACGATGGCGTCGAAGCGCCCCTCCTCGAGGCGCCCGAGCCGCGTCTCCACGTTGCCGCGAAGCGTGCCGAAGGCGAGGTCCCCGCGCTGGGCCTTGAGCTGCGAGGCGCGGCGCAGCGAGGTCGTGCCGACCTTGGCCCCGGCCTCGAGGCTCATCAGGTCGCTCCCGTCGCGGGTCACGAGCACGTCGTGCGGGTCTTCGCGCTCGGGGAAGCAGAGCAGGTCCATGCCCGGCGCCAGCTCCTGGTCCCCAGGCACGTCCTTGAGCGAATGCACGGCCACGTCCGCGTCCCCGCGCACGACGATCTCCTCGACGGCGGTCACGAAGAGCCCCTTGCCGCCGACAGCGTAGAGCGGCTTGTCGAGCACCTTGTCGCCCTTGGAGACCACGTGGATCTCTTCGACCTCGAGGCCCGGGTGGAGCGACTGGAGCTGCGCGGCGACCCAGCGCGTCTGGGTGAGCGCGAGGTTGCTCTGGCGCGTGGCGATGCGGAGCCGCTTCATGCCGCTCCCTTACCACACGCCGGGACCCGTCTCTCCCGGTCGCCTGCGGCCGACGGAACGCGGCCTTTCTCCCTCGCTGACCCGCTGGTAAGAGAGCCCATGCGTTTCGCTTCTGTCTGCCTTCTCGCCGCCTTCTCCGCCGCCTGCTCGAGCAGCAGCGCTGCGGGAGACGCGCCCTTCGGCCCGGTCTCCGGCGCCTGGACGGTCAGCTCCTCCGACGCGACCGTGAGCGGCTGTGGTGCCCTCGGCGACCTCGGCCTGCTCGGGGACCTGCTGCCCGAAGACGCCTCCTTCGAGATCGTCGGCGACGCCGAAGCCGGCACCTTCACGCTTCAAACCAGCGCCACCGGACCGGACGCCGAGCCGCTCATGTGCAGCCAGCTCGCCAACCGCATGGACTTCGTCTGCGACCCGACGGAACGGGAGCTCAGCTTGGACCTGGGCGAGCTGCTGGCCTTCCTGCCCGAGGACAGCCCCATTCGCATGGCGCTCATGGGCATCCCCGGCGGCGGGTCGCTGACCTTCACCATCGCCGTCGACGTCGACGGCACCTTCACGAGCGAGACCATGGGGAGCGCCACGACGGAGCTCACGGTGGAATGCTCGGGCCTGCTCTGCGCGGGCCTCGGCTTCGTCGGCATCGAGTTCCCCTGCTCGCTCATCACCGACGCGATGATCGAGGGCCCGGCCGCGGCGCCCTGAGCGCGGCCTCAGGCTTTCGTCTTTTCGGCCACGAGCCCGTCGGAAACGAGCGAGGGGCGGTCGTGCGCGGCCGCGGGCTCGAGCGTGCCGAAGAGGCGCTGCGCGGCGGCCACCATGATCGGCCCCTCGGCGGTGCCGTTGGTCGCCTTGAGCTCGGTCATCGGCGCGTGGAGCAGCTTGTTCACGACGGCGCCGGCCATCTTGTCGAGGGCCTTCCTTTCCTTCGCGGAGAGGTCGCCGAGGCGCGGCAGGGTCCGCTCGAGCTCGGCCTTCACGATGGCCTGGTAGCGCTGGCGCATGGCCACGATGGTCGGCGTGAGCGCGAGAGAGCGGCGCCAAGCCTCGAACTCCGCGACCTCCATCTCGATGATGCGCTCGGCGGACTCGGCGGCACGCTTGCGCTGCGCGAGGTTCTCCTGCGCGACCTGCTGGAGGTCGTCGACGTCGTAGAGGAAGACGTTCTCGAAGTCGCCCACGCGCGGGTCCACGTCCCGCGGTACGGCGATGTCGATGAGGAAGAGCGGCAGGCCCCGGCGCGCCTTGGCCACGCCCTTCATCAGCTCCGTGGTGAGCACGTAACCCGGCGCGCTCGTGCTGGTGATGACCACGTCGGCGCGGTGGAGCTCCTCGGCGAGCTGCATGTAGTCGGCGGCGCGACCACCGCACTCGCCGGCCACGCGCTCCGCCTTCTCCGGACTCCGGTTGATGACCGTGAGCGCGGCATCATCGCCGGCGAGGGCCTTGGCCGCGGCCTCGCCCATCTCGCCGGCGCCCAGCAGGATCACGCGCCGGCCGCGGAGGTCGCCGAAGATCTTGCGCGCGAGCGCGCTCGCCACGGAGCTCACGCTCACGGTACCGGCGGCGATCTCCGTCTCGCTCCGCACGCGCTTGGCCACGGCGAAGGCCCGCGTGAAGGCGCGGCCGAGGAGCGTGCCCACGGTCCCGGCGCTCGAGGCGGCCTCGTAGGCCTCCTTTACCTGGCCGAGGATCTGCGGCTCGCCGACGACGAGGGAGTCGAGGCTCGCGGCGACGCGGAAGGTGTGGCGCACCGCCGCCTCTCCGCGCCGGGCGTAGACGGTGGGGCCGACCTGACCCGCGAACTCCGTGCCCTCGCACTGGTGCTCGAGAAAGGCGCGTACCTTCTCCGCGGCGCTCTTCGGGTCGTCCGCCGTGCCGTAGACCTCGACGCGGTTGCACGTGGACACGATGACGCCCTCGGCCACGAGGCCGCTGCCCACGAGCTCGCCGAGCTGTGTGGCGAGGCGCTCGGGCTCTACGCTGAGCCGCTCGCGGAGCGCGATGGGCGCCGTGTGGTGCGAAAGGCCGACGACGACGATCTCGTCGCTCATCAGGCGCCTCCCCCGGCGCGGGCCACGTAGCCTACGAGCACCGCGAGCACGCAGACGAAGCCCAAAATCGTCCCCAGCGCGGCCCGGCGCCCGCGCCAGCCGATGGCGAGGCGCAGCAAGAGCACGCCGGCGAAGACGAGCCAGGCTACGACGGCGAAGAGCTGCGTCGCGCCCAGGCTCGCGAGCCCCGGCTGGCTCCGCACGGCGATGAGCACGCCGCTGATGATGCTGAAGGTCAGCAGGGGGACGCCGATGCTCGTGGCCCGGAGGCCGAAGGTGTCGAGCACGTGCAGCGGCGGGAGGCGCTGGAAAATCCCGCCGAGGCGCTTCTGCTTGAGCAGCCGCTCCTGAACCACGTAGGCGAGGGCCGCCGCGAAGGAGAGCGCGAAGGCCGCGAAACCGGCGATGTTCACGACGATGTGAATGGGCAGGAGCGCGGAGCGCACGCCGGCGGGGACGTGCGCCACGGAGCGCCCGAGGCTGCTGGCCAGGAAGAAGACGAGCACCACGGGCGTCACGAAGGCGCCGAGGATGGCCATGGCGGGCTTCCGCCAGGTCGCGAAGAGGAACGCGAGCACGATCCCGAGCGAGAGCACGGTGAGCGTCGAGTGAATGTCGCTCATGGGCGGCGTGTCGTCGCCCATGAGGTCGACGGCGACGTAGACGACATGGCTCATCACGCCCGCGAGGAGCGCCGGGAAGGCGTGGCGCCCGAGGCCCTCGTGGCCCCGGCTGAGCGTCACGAAGAAGAGGCCGCACGCCACCCCGTAGAAGAGGGCGGTCATCGCGAAGTGGGTCAGGATCAGCACGGCGCTCAGCTCACGCGAAGAGGCGCTCGAGGCCGAGGGCATCGCCCGCGCCGGCACCGGTGCCGATGGGGGTCGCCACGAAGCCTTCCTCGACCTGGTAGGCGGCCTCTCCGAGGATGACGCTATCGGCGTAGTGCTCCCCACCCAGGGACGCCAGCGCTTCGAGGTCCTTTACGCGTCCGACGAGGTCCGCCCCGTCGCCCGCGCCGCCTACCTCCGAGAGAAACTGCACCGCTGAGGCGAGGCGAAGCTGGTGGCCCACGCCGCGGAGCGTGAGCACCTCGCCCTCGATGGAGACCTTCTCCTCGATCACCCACTCGTCGAGGACGGCCTGCGGCAGGAAGAGCCGGTGCATGAGAGCGTGATCGTAGCATGTGGACCACCGGGGACGTCACGCCGCGTTGACAGACCCGGAGCCGCTCCCTACTCCCGTACGGAACGGCGACGACGTCACGCCCGGTGGGGCATGGGCGTCCAAGACCGGGCGCCCACGATGGGCGCAGGAAAGGCAAGAGCGACGCGATGGCGAACAACGTGCAGACGGTCAACGACCTCAACTTCGAAGCCGAGGTCCTGGGTTCGGACCTCCCGGTCCTCGTCGACTTCGGCGCGACCTGGTGCGGCCCCTGCAAGCAGATCGAGCCCTTCGTGGACCAGCTCGCCGACGAGTACGCCGGCAAGATGAAGGTCGTGAAGGTCGACATCGACGACAGCCAGGGCACGGCGGCCAAGTACGGCATCCGTGGCGTGCCGACGCTGAAGATCTTCAAGGGGGGCGAGGTCGTGGCCGAGCAGGTCGGCGCTGCGCCGAAGGCGAAGATCGCCGCGCTGATGGACCGCGGGCTCTAGACGTCCGCGACAGCCGGTTTGACCGGCTTCGCCGCGGCTACATGCCTGTAGAGCCGAAGCCGCCGGCGCCGCGTTCGGTCTCGCCGAGGGCTTCGGCGCTCTCGACCTCGTGGAGGTCCACCTGGACCACCGGCGCGACGACGAGCTGGGCGATGCGGTCGCCGGGCGCGAGCACGACCTCGCTCTCGCCGAGGTTGACGAGCAGCACCTTCAGCTCGCCGCGGTAGTCCTCGTCGATGGTGCCGGGCGCGTTGGCCACGGTCACCCCATGGCGCCGCGCGAGGCCGGAGCGCGGCCGCACCTGCCCCTCGTGCCCCGGCGGCAGCGCCATGGCGAGCCCCGTCGGCACCGCGGCCCGCGCGCCGGGTTTGAGCGTGAGCGGCCCGTCCAGCGCCGCGTGCAGATCGAGCCCCGCGGCCCCGGCGGTGGCGTAGCGCGGCAGCTTCGCGTCCGGGCGGAGCCGGTGCAGCTTGAGGGTCGGGCGAGCCATGGGCCGGACGATGCGACGGCGCGGCGGTCGAGGGAAGCGCTCGGTGGATGGCGCGCGCCGGGGCACGGCGCCGCTCGACCGGACCACGCGGTAGTCAGGGCGCGTTTCGTGCGCAGCTACGCTTCCTGATAGGGTCGAGATTCCAGCAAGGACGAAATACTACGATGACCCGACACGTGCTGTTTGCCTTCGCCGCGTTGCTCCTCGGCTTCTCCCAGCCCACGGCCGCGCACGCCGACCTGCCGGCGGGCGTCGTCTATGACGACAGCTTTCCGTTCTTCATCGCGCAGGAGCACAGCGAGATGAACAACAACCGGCCCACGAACCGCTACGCCTTGCTCTCCTGGGCCCGGCTGCTCGGGGAGAACATCGCGCCGGAGAGCGGGTGGCGCTTCGTTTACAAGCAGGGCCGGCGCACGCTGGCCACGGCCACCTGCGACGGCAATCGCGCCTTCCGGCGCCAGAACATGGGCAACACGCCGCACGACACCTTCGTCGCGGCGCGCTGCGATACGGGCGACGACGACTTTCTCACGGCCACGGGCGCGATCACCGTCGAGGTCTACTTTCTGAACGACGACGACGACTCGGAGACCCGCGTAGCCACGCACGAGATCGAAGTGCTCGAGCTGCGGCAGGAGTCCCACGACGGGACGCAGCGCACGAGCGACTACAGCGTGAACCTGCACGGCTTCGGCGCCGTGGTGTTCCTCGACCAGGTCCGGCGCAACGAGCTCTACGCCTTCGCCGGCATGAGCGGGAACGAGATGAGCGGCGGAAGCGCCGGCAACAGCCAGGTCAACCTCATCATCACCCGCTCGAGCGGCCACTCGCCGGACCGCAGCTACCGCTTTCGCTGCTCCGTCGACGGCAACCGCATCGACTTCGGCCACGCGCGCATGGACGACGGGAGCGTCGGCGAGCGCCGCACGCAGGCCATTCAGGTCCTTCGCGGCGGCAACAGCACCGTGCGCGAACAGCTTCATTGGCAAACGGACCGCTATCGCTTGCCCATCGTCTGGGGCGACAACACGAACGGCGCACGCCTCGAAGACCACCCGGGACGCTGGGAGTGCGACCTTCGCGACGACGAGCGCCGCACGATCCGCAGCTTCAGCTTCCAGGTCGCGGACGGTTTGATTCAGCCGCATCCCGAAGAGGCCGGCATGAACTTCCCGGAGCGAGTGCACCTCGCCGACGTGACCCTGCCGGGCCCCAACGACGCCGACGAGCGCACGGACCCGAGCGTGGCGCGTTCCCAGGCCTTCTGGGGCCGCGGCTTTCAGACCGCCGAAGGCCGGGCCATGGGCGGCCGCGTGGCTGCCGTCGGAGAGCCCTACCCGCGCTCGGTCCGCCGCCGGGGCAACCGCTCCCGCCGGCGCTGAGCGGGCTCTCCAGCTGCCGCAGCGGCCGAACGGCGATCCGCACTCGTCCGTTTGCTTTGGGGGGCTCGGCGATTGGCGGGCGGGCGAGCTAGTACCCCCACCCCGAAGTGCGCTCCGGGTTTCTGTGGAAGATCCGCTTGCGGGGTGGGTGCCGCGGCGACGAAGGACGGGCCAGAGCCCATTCGAGGAGGTCGGCGCGCAGCCTGCGGGTGGAGGGCCGCTGAAACCCGGAGCGGACTTCGGGGTGGGGGTACTAGCGCCTTCGGCGCTGACGGACGGGCCGCTCGGCCGTGCGCACCGCGATCTGCCGTCGTTGGCCGTTGCGCAGCACGGTGAGGCGCAGCGTGTCGCCCACGCGGGTCTGGACGACGCGCTGCACCAGCGCGTTCCCGTCGCCGAGCTCCGTGCCGTCGATGGCGACGATGACGTCGTCGGCCCGAAGCCCCGCGCGGGCCGCGGGCCCGCCAGGCTCGACCTGGCCCACGCGGGCGCCGCGCGTCGCCTCCGGGAGGCCGAGGCGCTGGTTCAGCGCTGGCGTGAGCGGCTGGTAGGAGACGCCGAGGTAGGCGCGGCGCACGCGGCCACCGGCGATGAGCTGCTCGGCCACGCGCTCGGCCAGGTCGCTTACGACGGCGAAGCCGATGCCCGTGCCGCGGCCCACGATCATGGTGTTGATGCCAATGACCTCACCGCGGAGATTCACGAGCGCGCCGCCGCTGTTGCCGGGGTTGATGCTCGCGTCGGTCTGCACGTAGTCCTCGATCTCGTTCATGCCCACGCCGCGGCCCACGGCGCTGACGATGCCGGCGGTGACCGAGTAGTCGAGGCCGAAGGGCGAACCGATGGCCACGGCCCACTCGCCGACGCGAATGCCCGCGCGGTCGGCGAAGCTGGCCGCGGGAAGGCCCGTCGCCTGGATGCGCACCACGGCGAGGTCCGTCGCCGGGTCCACGCCGACCACCTCCGCGGGAAACTCCCGGCCGTCGCGGAGGCTGACGGCGATGCGCGTCGCACCGTTCACCACGTGGTTGTTGGTGAGCACGTAGCCGTCCGGGCGCACGATGACGCCGCTGCCGCCGCCCCGCTGCACGCCGCCGG
>JBCCAW010000664.1:0-3105 GCA_039814655.1 Myxococcota bacterium
AAGCCGTAGCCGACGCCGCGACCGCGCAGGCGCGCCTCGCGGCTCTCGGCCCGCACCTCAAGGCCCTCGGGGTGTGCACCGAAGGACTCTCGCCGCTCGTTGCGCTCGCCTGGGTCCCGGCGGGAACGGCCCCGCGCGTCAGCCCCTTTGGGGCCATGCAAACGCCGCCCTTCGACGCGCTCGCCGACGGCCGCCCCCCGTGGGAGGGTCTGCTCCGCTTCGTCGACGCGCCGCGCTGAAGGCCGGCCGCCGGCGGCCTCTCAGACCCCGATGAAGAGGCGGTGGCCGAAGTTCCGCTCGAGGCGGCTCTGGAAGATCTTCGACGCCGCGGACTCGATGTCGTACTCGACGCGGCGGAACGCGAAGGTGCGGCTCTCCGTGTCGAAGGTCGTGTAGCTCGCGCGGTTGTCGTAGTCCCGCGGCTGGCCGACGGAGCCCACGCTCACGATGTACTTCTTGCCCTCCTCGAGGGTGAAGTCCTGCGCCGGCAGCTCTTCGACCTCATCGGGCTGGAGCGCGAAGACCTTGCAGAGGTGCGAGTGGCCGATGAGCGTGATGTCGCCGAGCTCGTCCCAAATCTGCAGGCACTCGCGCGCCTGCTCCGGCGCGAAGATGTACTCGAACTCTTCGAGGCGGAGCGGCGAGCCGTGACAGAGATGCACGCCCGTGTCGTCCACGACGTGCTTGTAAGGGAGCTGCTTGAGCCAGGCGAGGTTCTCGCTCGAGAGGACGCTCGCGTGCAGGTCGAGGGCCTGGCGCGCCGCCTCGTAGTAGTAGCTGTAGTCCATGCGGCCCGCGACGGCCGCGTCGTGGTTGCCGAGGATCGTGACTTCGGCCGTCTCCCGGACGAGGTTGGCGCACTCGTTCGGGCTCGCGCCGTAGCCCACCACGTCACCGAGGCAATAGAAGCGGTCGATGGCCTCCCCGTCGAAGGCGGCCATCACAGCCGACATCGCTTCGATGTTGGCGTGGACGTCGCTGAAAATGCCGAGGCGCATGGGGGGTGGGGGTACGGGCGGCGAGGTGACGTTGTAGATCTGGGGACCGCGAAAGTCCATGCGGTTTCGGGGAAGATCGGCCCCAGAGGTGACGTAACGTCACCTCGGCTCCTGACAAGGCCCCGTCGCTGCCGGGGTGTTCAGGGGGGCCAGCGCTTCGCGGCCGCAGAAACTACGGGATCTTCGGGCCCGTTTCCGACTCAACGCCCGCGCCGTCCCCTGGCTCGGCCTCCGCGGCATGCTCGGGAGCATCCTCGTCTGGGGGCGCGGGCGGGACGGAGCTGAGCCGCCCCTCCAGAAGCTCGACGGCGTCGAGGAGGGCCTCTTCGCCGTCCACGCTGGGCTCCTCGGCGATGAGCTCGACCTCGAGCTCGGAGGCGTCGTCGCCCTGGCCGAGCGCGCGGCGGAGGCCTTGCGGGCCCACCACGGCCTCGGCGGCCGCCACGTAGGCCGGGAGGTAGGACGCCTCCTCGGCGGCGAGCCGCGCGAGAAGCGCCGCTCGCTCCCGCTGCAGCTCGTGCCGCCGCACGGAGGGGACGACCAGGACGAAGAGCTCGGCCGCCGGATCATGAAAAACGTAGGGGATCGCGAGGGCCCCGGCCCCCTCGCCGTGAAGCGTGCCTTCCAGGCAGCGCGCGCGCAGCTCCGGGTCCGTGGCCACGTTGACGCCCACGTAGACGGCGTGGCCCACGAAGCTCCCATCGGCCGCCGGCACGGAGACCGGGATACGCCGGGTGCGCCCGGAGGCGCCTTCGTAGGGACGAGGGTCGTGCGCGCTCACGGCCGCGTGGGTAGCACGGCCGTCTCGCCCCGGGCCAGCCGCGGACCGGCCCGGACCGCTCCCGCCCAGGCCGTCGGTGTACTACACGCCCTGCATGGCTGATGACATCACGGCGCCGGCGTCCCCGGGCCCCGACGCCGTCCGGGACCTCGCGACGGCCTGCGTTGCGTCCGTGCGCGCCACGCTCGCCTTCGACCTGGACTTCACCCCGGACACGCTCGCCGTGCTCGACCACTACGCGAAGGAGGTCGTGCAGGAGGAGGACGCGACGATCCTCCAGCTGGTCGCGCCCATGTGCGGCGCCTACTTCGGCGAGGTGGTTCGCCGGGAGCTCGGCGCCGCCCGCTGGCACGCGCCGGACGACACGTACCGGCTGTGGCGCCTCGAGCTCGAGCCCGCGTTTCTTCACTTCAACCCGCTCGGTGTCGCCCTCGAGGTGCTGCGCGGCGAAGACGCGCCGGGCTGGTACGCACACTTGCAGTTCCTCGACGACGACCGAAGCCTGGTGGCATCGACCACCGAGAACCTCGGCGCCGTGAAGGCCGAGGACTACTACCGGTTCACCGTGCGCCACGAAGTGGTGCAGGGCGTCGCCGCCAACCTGGCGGAGAAGCCTCGCCTCCCCGGTCAGCCGGTGTACTTCGGCCCGGAGGTTTACGCCGCCGCCGCCGAGCAGTCGCAAGAGAGCCGCACCAACTGACCCTCGACCGCGCTCACTCCTCCCGCGGGGGCCGGCGCCAGCGCGGCAGGGACAGGCGGCCGGGCACGGCCACGGGACGGCTCCGCGCCGCCTGGAGTCCGAAGGGCCGCATGCCGCCGATGCGGTGCACGCCCGCCGGGATGAGGCGAAAATGATGTCGGGCCCCGGGCCCGAGCCAGCCGATCTGCGTCCCTCGCGCGGTGACGACGAGGCGCGTTCGCCCCGCGTTGGTCACCACCAGCCCCCGCGTCGGCGGGTCCTCCGTGAGCTCCGCGCGGTCTCCGCGCACGCGGCGCAGGCGCCCGAAGCTGGCCGCGCTGAGGAACTCGCCCGCGTCCTCGCCGATGGCCGGCGGCGGTGGGTCCAGCTGGTCGGCCCGAAGCGCTCGCGCGGGCACCTCCACCACCACGTCGGCGGTGCGCTCGGCGCGCCAGAGCCCGATGCGGAAGAAGCGCGGTGCGCCTCCCCGGCCACAACGCCTCACGATGGGATCCGGCTTGACGCCGGCCCACTCGGCGATGAGACGGCACACCAGACGGCCCGGCCCCTCCTGATGCTCTTCGTCGGGCATGCGCACCACGACCCGCGGCGTGATGCGCAAGGCGCCGCCTTCGAACCAGTTCGCG
>JBCCAW010000732.1:0-2512 GCA_039814655.1 Myxococcota bacterium
CCGAGCTCCCCTTCGAGCCGCGCAGGCACGCGCTCCGGCTCCGGGGGAGGCGGCCCGGAACAGGCCGCCGCCAGCGGGAAGGGTGCGAGGAGCGAACGGAGCAGCGCGCGACGCGGAAGCGGCATGCGGGGAGCATGGGACCACGGGAGGCGCGCGGGGTGAAGCCCGGGTGGGTCGTTCGTTTCCGTTTCCGTTTCCGTGTCCGTGTCCGTTTCCGTGTCCGACTACAAGAGCGTGAGGGCGGCGAGGGTGGTCAGGGTGGCGCAGGCCGCGTGGGCCACGCCGAGGGCGCGGCGCACGCGGGTGCGGAGGACCGCGGGGAGGCCGCCGGCGTAGAGCATGGCGTCGGCCGGGGCGCTTCGGCGCCCGCTCACGCGAAACCCCTCGGGCTGCGGTGAGAAGGTGCCCACGAGCGTCACCGTGTCGCCAACGCGAATCGTGCCTCGGCGACGCCGCTGGGGCCCGAAGGCGATGGCCCGGCTGCCGTCCTCGATCCGCCCGCCCTCCGGCGTGTGGGCGGTCAGGCGCCCGGTGAAGGCTCGGCGGCCCGGCGGGGCATGGGGTGCGAGCGTCTCCAGCCGTCCGAGCTGATGCGCGCGAACCAGCTCCTGGAAGGCCTGCGCGGCCAGGCCCGCGACCAGCACCAGGAGCACCAGTGTGAAGTGGCTGACCTCCGGCAGCGCGACCGCCGTGAGTCCCAAGGCGAGCAGCGCATGCACGCGAAGGTGGCCGGGAGCGGCGGGGAGCGGGCGCGCGTCGTCTTCGGTCAGGGCCGGTCGCACGTTGAGGTACGTTCGCACCAGGAGCGCGCTCGCGATCACCGGGTACACGGAGAAGCCCACCCAGGTGAGCAGCAACGGCCATGCCGCGGCGTTGCTGGCCGCAAGCAGCGCAAGGGGGCCGAAGAGCGCCACGGCGCTCGCGACGAGCGCTGTGGCGCGTCGTCGCGCAGGGACCCGCTCGGTCAGTCGCAACGCCAGCGTGATCCGGGCGCTCGCGCTCTCCGGCGCGAGCGGGTCGACGGAGAGCACGGCAAAGAAGAGCACCGGGGCCGCGACCCAGCCCAGCAGGAGGTAGACGACCGGGAGTAGGACGAGCGCCTCGGGGCTTCCGCGGCCGCCGATTCCCACGGCGAGCCCCAGGCCCACGAGGAGCGCGAGCACGTAGAGCGCACCGGCCACGAGCACGGGCGCGGCCGACGGCCGAGGCCGGGTCCCAAAGGCCCGGCCTGCGAAGACGACGGTGATGCCGCCCACGGCGATGGCGAAGACGGCAACGCCCACGAGCATCCAGGTGAGCAGCAGCGCGAAGGCGACGCCGAGCGTGGCGATCACGGCGCTCCCCGAAGCCAACAGCCCTGCAAGGGTGTGCGTCGCGTCGGCCGTGTCGGCCGTGTCGGCCGTGTCGGCCGCGGGCATCGTGGAATCACGGCGAATCATCACGGCAGCTCGCTCCCGCCATGCAACGCTGCGCTGCGCCTCGATCTTCCCAGCACGTGGCACTCGCCGTCGCGATTTGCCTTCACGCGGTCACGAGCAAGCGGTCACGAGCAAGCGTTCACGCGCACGGTCACCAGCGCGCCATCTCCCGCTCGTAGAGCCGCACCAGTCGCTGCTCGTCGAGGCGGTTCGGCTGCGCCGGGGTTGCGTCCGGCGCCATGTCCCGGCCGAACACGAACAGACCTGCGAGCGTCCCGTCGTCGAGCCAGCGAAGGGCGCCGCGCACCTCCGGCGCCACGCGCGTCGGCATGTCCATGGGACGGGGACTCGCTAGGGTGAAGCCCCACTCACCGAAGCTCGGAACCGCGGCGTGATAGGGCCAGGTCGAAAGGCCTGCGGCGCGAATCGTCGCGTCGATGCACCAGAAGCTCCGCCGCGCGTAGAGCGGTGAGGTGCTCTGCACCACGGCGACGCCTTCGGGACGAAGGGCGCCGCGGAGCAGGCCGTAGAAGCGGCGCGTGTACAGCTTTCCGAGGCTGAAGTTGTTCGGGTCCGGGAAATCCACCACGGCCACGTCGAAGGGCGCCTCGGCGCCGCCTTCGTCGAGCCACACCATGGCGTCGTCGTGCACGACCTCGAGGCGTGGGTCCGCGAGGCTGTCGCCGCTCAGCGCGCGAAGCGCCGGCAGCTGCGCCGCCAGGTCCGTGACCGCGGGGTCCAGGTCCACGAGGACGACCTCCTCCACCTGCGCGTAGCGGAGGATCTCCCGGGCGGCGAGACCGTCGCCTCCGCCCAGCACCAGCACGCGCCGCGCCTCGACTCCGCGCTCGGCCAGGGCCGCGAAGGCCGGATGCACCAGGGCCTCGTGGTAGCGGTACTCGTCGGCGCTCGCGAACTGCAGGTTCCCGTTCAGGTAGAGCTGCGTGTCGCCGCTGCGGGCGCGGGTCACCACGAGGCGCTGGTAGGCGCTCTGCTCCGCGAGGACGATGGGGTCCGCGTAGAGTGCCTGCTCCGTGACGGCCTGGAGCTTCTCCGAGCGCCAAAGCCCGGCCCCCAGCAGCGCCGCGATGAGC
>JBCCAW010000176.1:0-10108 GCA_039814655.1 Myxococcota bacterium
ACCTTTCGCCGGTCTGCGGCGGCGTCCTCGCCTCGGTGTTGAGGGCGGGCGGCTCCGGCGAGAACGTCGACGTCGACGTTCTCGCCGGAGCCGCCCGCCCTCAACACCGAGGCGAGGACGCCGCCGCAGACCGGCGAAAGGTCGAAGGGTGCGTCGCACGCACCCCGCCCCGTGTCCGGGTCGATGCTGCGGCACGACTCTCCGTCGCGGCAGTCCCCATCGCTCTCGCAGAACTCCGCGCACGCACGCCTGCCCTCGCCCACGTCGACGCAGCCGTCCACCAGGAGCGGACAGTCCGCGGCGGTCTCACAGAGACCGCGACACGCGCCTTCGAGGCACGCCCCGACATCGTCCGGGCAGACCTGCGAGGCCAAGAGCGGGTCTGAGCAGTCGACGCTGCAGACCGCCTGGAGCCCCTGGAGCCGGTTGGCGTCGCAAAAGCCGCGCCCGAAGGGCGACCAGCACGGGCCGTCGAAGAATCCGAGGCCGCATGCCAGCTCGCCTACGTTGGGCTCGGTGACGTCGTTGTAGGTGCCGAAGTTGCAGGCGCCGCGCCCGTCTTCGAAGGAGAAGCAGGCGAACCCGGGAGGGCACCCCTCGCCGCGCCCGCCCGCGCCCAGCTGATCTTCGGGCGGCTCCGCGCCCACGGTGCACCCGATGAGGCATGCATTGGAGAGGCCCTCGGGCAGAAACTCGTCGCCGGGGCACGCCCCGGTCTCGCCACAATCGGCCGACTCGTCGCAGAGTCTCGTGCACCGGCCCTCGTACCCGGGGCAGCTCGCCCCCCCGCAGCCCCCACGCGAAAAGACCTCGACGAGGCGCGTAGCACGGCCGTCGGCGTCGACGATGGGCACCGCCGGCGGGTCCCCGCAGAAGAAGCCCTCCTGGCAGTCGTCGTGCCAGTCGCACGCTGATCCGAGCCCGCCGGAGCCCGTGGGCTGCGTGCAGAGGCCGGTGGCGAGGTCGCAGGTGGGCGCCTCGTCGATGAGCGTCAGCGCCTCGCCGCCCAAGCCTGCCAGACGACACTCGTCGTCACTTCGGCACCCCGGAACGCAAACGGCCGCCGAAAAACTGCACCGATACCCCTCCCGGCAGCCGCCGCGGGGAAGGGGCGCGTCGGGGTCACAGCGATCCAGGCAGACCTGCTCCCCGTAGTCGTTGAACGTGTACCGCGCGCAGAGGCCACAGCCGCCGCTGATTAAGAAGAAGGGGTCGAAGACCCGCGGGTCCGGCACCGCCACGACGCATGTCCCGCCGGGGCTATGGACCGCCTCGAGCGTGGTCGTGCCGCCACCCGGTGTACTCACCTCGAGGGGCACCAGACGCTCCACGTCGCACACGCCCTCGGCGCAATCGTCGTTGGTCGTGCAGCCGCTCCCGATGGGTGCGCCGTCCGCGGGGATGCAGGCCGCCGGGAAATCCTCGGGCCAGCTCGGGCCGGCCATGTCCCCGTCCCCGCCGGCCCCGGACGCGTCGAAGGGAATCGGGCCTCCCGGGCCGTCCGCGCCGGCGTCGACGCCGCCATCCATGGGCGGTAGGGCCGACCATACGCAGAGCTGGGCGCCGCTCTCGTCCACGCAGGTCGCGCCGTCGGGGCAGGTGCTGCCCGCCTCGGCGCAGCTGTTGCGGCATGCCCCGGCCACGCAGACCAACGGCTCCGGGCAGTCCACGGAGCTCAGGCAGCGCGTCTCTCCGCGTGCGGGCAAGAGGCACCCACGGCTGCCGGCTTCGTCGAAGACGCAGCGGCTCTCGGCCGCTTCGCAGGCCACGTCGTCTACGCAGGCGAGGCGGCAGCGGCCGAAGCTACAGGACCGCCCCGTGCCGCAATCGTCCGCTGTGTCACAGGTGGTGCCGAGGGCGGAGTCGACGCCGCATGAGCTCAAGAGCAGCGCGGCCACACAGGCCGACAGAAGACATTTCCCCATCCACGAGCGAGAGTGCCGAAGCCAGGCGCCGGGCACAACGGTGTTCACCCGAGACAGCGGCCCGCGTGTCACGTAGGCTCGGCCGGTGCGGCGGGGATTTGGGCTGGCCTTGGGTATGGTGGGAGCGCTCGGATGGGGGGCGCTGGGATGCAGCGTGGTCAACGCCGTTCCCGCCGGCGAGAGCGAGCTCGACCCAGATGCATGCGGCGACGGCGAAGACAACGACTTCGACGGTCGCACCGACTGCTACGACGCGGACTGCGTGGGGGCCGAGGCGTGCGTCGAGGCGTGCACCGGGGGCCTGGACGAGGACCTCGACGGGCAGGTGGACTGCGGCGACGACGACTGCGTCGACGACCCGGCCTGCGTCGAGGTGGAAGAGAGCGCCCTCGCCTGCGCCAACGGCGTGGACGAAGACCGAGACGGTCTCGTAGACTGCCTCGACCCGGACTGCGACGGGCGATGTCCGGAGGAAGCCAGAGAGGCCTGCGCCGACGGCCGCGACAACGACGGGGATGGGCGCGTTGATTCGGCGGACGCGGCGTGCTGGCCCGAGCTGGCGACGCTCCAGCGCATCACGGCGGAGCGATGCGGCTCGCTTCCCGGAACGCGCATCGAGGCGCCCCTCGATGCGGTCGGAGACGCCTTCTTCGAGCAGTTCTATCTCCAGCGTGCCGGCATCGAGGCGCTCCAACCCGTCGAGTTCTTCCTACGCGAGGAGGCCGTGCTGGGCCGCACCTTCGACCTCGGGACGCTTCGGCCTTCGACGCTCGGACTGCTCGCGCCGCTCTACGGCGCCTGGGAAGGCACGGAGATCGAGCTTCTCGTCGCCGAGGACGACGTCGAGATTCGTCTCGTCCCCGAGGCCCTGGCCGGGGAGGGCACGCCGGCGAGCATTACGCTCCCGCTCCTGCGCGTCCTGGTGCGGCCCGAAGGCCTCGAGGTCGAAAGCGGCGACGAGACGCTGGTCTTGATGCCGCCGCTCCGCGAAGGCTGGGGCCGGGTCCGCCTGGTCATCGTCGACGGCCAGCTCACCGGATCGATCACGCCCGTTCCAGGCCTCGGATCCGGCGAGGCGTTCGAGCTCCCGCCGGTGCCGGCTCCGATTCCCCCGTCCGGGCGTCTTAGCGACCTTCGCCTGCTCCTTTCGGGGCTGGGCCAGGTTAGTCAGCTGCGCGTCCGCATCCCGTCCTTCGACCCGTGTGGAGAAACGCTGCCGGGGCCGGAGGCTCCTCTCGAGGCCGGGGCGGATCTCGCGCTGAAGACCTCCCCGGCGGGAGTCACCTGCGCGCTCGCGCTCACGTGCCCGGCAGACCCCTTCGAACTCGGTGGGGTCGCGGGGCTTGTGGACCGCCGCTTCGTCACGGAGACCTCGGTCCGACGCGGGCTGGGCTTCACGCCTACGGCGACGCTTCCCGAGCGGTCCACCGCCGTCGCGCTGGGCTGGGATGATTCGGCCGGTGTCTTTCGGGCCGCGCTCGTCTCCCAACTCGGCGAGGTCAGCTTTCAGACCTCCGAGGATTGCGTGACGTGGACACCCGCCCCGGTGAGCCGGCCGCCGACGCTCTCGCCGCGCTACTCCAGCGTCAACGTGAGCTGTCAGCTCGACAGCACTCCCCCCCGCGAGGACACGATCAGCTACGTGATCGATGGCGCGCGGCATGAGATCTACTACCGCGCCGACGATGACGCGGGCCCGCTCCTCGTACGCGCCGTCTCCGAGGACGGCGGGCAGACCTTCGACCGGGCGGAGATTCCCTTCCCCGGCTTCGCCCCGCGCGGCGCCATGATTCGCGTGGCCGCCATAGGCAACGAGCGCGTCATCACGCGCATCGAGGATGTGCTCGAGGTGGATGGGGACGACAGCGTGGGCCTCGGCGTACGCTTTGGCGTCGGGTTCGAGGACGGCCGCTACGTCGAGCTACCGCTGGCGAGTGCCTTCCGCCCGAGCCGCATTCCTGGAACCTACGACCGGGATACGATCCGTGTGGCCGCGCCCCTCGTGCCCTCGGAGCCCGGCGAGGGCACGCTCCTCGAGGTAGGCGTGGGCGCCGTCGGAGAAGACCCGCGGCTCGACGAGCGGGCCCTCGGCTTCGTCACCGGCTCCCTGCGACTCGTCGAGTAGCGTGCGATGCGCTCGCGGCGCGTCCGTATCGATGGCGCCGAATGCCGGTATCGGAGAACCGGGGTCGGGGAGGGCGGTAAGGCCCGGACGTGCACAGGACACCCGCCCTGGCCCTGATGCTGCTCGCGCTCTCGTCGGCCCGGCCCGTGCGAGCGCAGGGTGGCGACGACGTCCCCGACCCCGCCCCCGAAGCCGAAGCCGAAGGCGATGTCGATGTCGATGTCGGCGCCGATATCGAAGCGCTCCGCGCGCGCTTGGCGCAGCAAGAAGCGGAGCTCGCGGCGTTGCGACAGGCGCTCTTCCCGGACCCGGAGGGCGACGCGGCGGAAGAGGCGGACCCGGAGGCGCCGGGCGAAGAGGGCACGAGCGACGAAGGAGGCGTGCTCTCGACGCGCCAGCCTATCGGCCGCTTTCCCGACGACTCCATCGTCCGGAGCGGGGACTTCGACCGCTCCATCAAGGTTCCGAGCACGGACCTCTCCTTTCGCATCGGGGGGCTCGTACGTCTCGAGCTCGCCTTCGACGCGGACCATCTGGGCCCCGCCGCCGTCGTCTCCAACGTGGCCATCCCCCTCGATGGCAGCGAGCCGGACGGCGACCAGCAGATCGACTTTTCCGCGCGGGACAGCCGCATCAACTTCGATTTCCGGCACACGACCGACTACACGAACTTCCGCGCCTTCATCGAAGCCGACTTCTTCGGCACGGGCACCGAAGCGCTCTCGGGCTACGGCTTCCGCCTTCGCCACGCCGTGGCGCAGCTCGGACCGCTGGTCGTGGGCCAGTGGTGGTCCGCCTTCGCCGACACGCGCTCCTTCCCGGAGAACAGCGCGCTCGGCGGGCCGCTCGCCGCGCCCGCGGCGCGGCAGCCCAGCCTTCGCCTCACCGACGTCTTTGGTGCCGAGGACCGCTGGCGCCTCGTGCTGTCCATCGAGAACCCGGTCCTGGACCTCAGCGACGACAACGAGCGCGCGCGCGACGAAGAGCGCGTGCCCGACGTCCTGGCCGCGGTGGCCATGGACTATCCGCTCGTGCGCCTTCGCGTGGCCTTGCTCGGCCGGGTGCTCGAGAGCCGGGACGACCGGAGCGTCGCCGGGGGCATGAACCTCTCGGGCCGGCTCCAGCTGCCCTTTCTTTCGAAGCACGGCGACAACCTCGCGTTTCAGGCGCAGGTCGGTACGGGCATCGGCCGCTACTACGTGGGGCTGGCGGGCACGGGAGCCGACGGCGTCATTGCCGCGGACGGCAGCGTGAACCCCATGCGGACCTTCGGCGGCTACCTCGCGCTGCAGCATTGGTGGACCGAGCGCCTCCGCTCGACGGCGACGGTCAGCTACCAGCGCTTCGACCCCGTGGACGCCTCCGTCCTCGTCCCGCTCCGGCACGCCGGTTACTACGCCATCAACCTCTTTTGGACCCCGACGGAGGGCGCCACCTTCGGCGTGGACGCCATCTACGCCACGCGGCGAACGAGCCAGGGCGACTTTGGCGCCGGCCTTCGCATCCACAGCTCTGCGCGCTTCGACTTTTAGATCGAGCGCGCTTCGAACGCGGGAGAAACGAACATGTTGCGAGAGCAAAAGGTGCTTTTGATCGCCGTCTCTGGGCTGGCCCTGGCGTGCGGAAAGCGTTCAGCGGAAACGGAAGCCCCCGCGCCGAGCGCGGAGCCGGCCGCGCCGGTCGAGGCCGAGGCGGCGTCCCTGCCCTTCGGCTCGGTGACGGCCCTGGCCTTCGCCGACGCCGAGACGCTGCTGGTGGCCGATTCTCACCGGGGACGCGTCTACGCGATTCCCGCGGCGAGCGAGGCCCGCACGGACACGGGCGAAGCGGGCGAAACGGGCGAAGCCGGCGCCGCTGGCTTCGGGCTTCGGGACCTGGACACGCGCATCGCCGAGCTTCTCGGTACGGGCCCGCGCCAGGTCCGCGTGCGCGACCTGGCCGTGCACCCGGTGACCGGGGAGGCCTACCTGGCCGTGGCGCGGTCTGGCGGCGAAGAGGTCAGCTCGGCCGTCGTCATCGCCCCGGCCTCCGGGGAGCTTCGACTGCTGGCCGCGCCCGAGGACGCGCCCTCCGTTGCCCTTCCCGGCGCGGCGGGTGAGGGCTTCGCCTTCTACGGCTACTTCCCCTCGCAGAGCCTGACCTTCACCGATCTGCTCGTGCACGACGGAAAGCTCTACGTCGCGGGCCTCTCGCATGCCGAGTTCGACTCCACGCTGTGGAGCACCACGCTCCCGCTCGGCGAAGCCGTCGCTACGACCACCGTCGAGATCTTCCACGGCATTCACGACCAGCAGGAGACCCGCGCTCCCATCCGCACCATGGCCGTCGTCGAGGTCGACGGCGCCGACCATCTGGTCGCTGCCTACACGTGTACCCCGCTCGTGGCCTTCCCCTTGGCGAGCATCGCGGACGGCGCCCACATCACCGGCAAGACCATCGGCGAGATGGGCTACGGCAACACGCCGAGCGACATGCTCGTGTACACGACGCAGGACGCGCAGCAGCAGCCCCTCGAGGTGCTCTTCCTACAGAACGCCGACCGGTCCGCGCAGGTCTTGCCCGTCGAGGCCGTGCGCGAGGCGGTGCGCGGCGAGGGCATCACCGAGGGCGTCGCCTTGACCGAAGACGCGACGCTTGGGGCGTCGTCCATGCCCATGACCAACGTGCTGGAAGTTGCCGACCAGGGCCCGCGGCACCTCGCGGTGCTCCGGCGCGACGCGCAGGAGGGCGACCTCGAGCTCATCTCGTACCTCAAGGGCGTGTACTTCCGCCTTTCGGACTTTCAGAGCGAATACGAGATCCCCGGCTACGCCTACGCCGAGGCGCAACAGCCGATTCGTCAGTTCCAGAACATGATGAAGGTCGACGAGGGCTATCCGGATCATGTGAGCGAATGAGGCCGCCTGCCGCGCGCGGCGCCGCGCTGCCGGCCGGCGTGTTTCTCGCGCTGCTCGGGTCCTGCGCCGCGGCGGACTCCGCCGCAACGCAGCCGTCCGCAACGCAGCCGTCCGCAACGCAGCCGTCCGCAACGCAGCCGTCCGCGGCAGACCGGTGCGAGCCGCTCGTGATCGACGGCCGGCCCTCGCCGCGCTGGGTGGACGTGCCGGGCGCGCATTCCGCGGCGGTCTTCGTGGCCGGCGCGGAGCGGCCCGTTGCCGGGTCCCTCGCGCCCGCGCGGCCCCTGGGAGCCGGCGTGGCACGGCGCTTTCGCCCGGCCTTCGCCTTCGCGCCGGGGCTGACCTACGAGGTCCGGACGGCGCGCTGCCGAGCGTCCTTCGCCGTCCCGCGCCTCGAGGCGGCCGCTCCCCGCGTGATGGCCGTGTATCCCCGGAGCCCTTCCATCCCGGAAAACGTGCTCCGCTTCTACGTGACCTTCTCCGAGCCCATGGCCGACGCGGCGTCCAGCGTGCCCATCCGGCTGCTGCGCGAGGGAGGAGAGGACCTCTCGGGGGTCTTTTTCCGACCGGACGAGGCCCTCTGGTCCGCGGACCGCCGCCGGCTCACGCTCCTGGTCGATCCCGGCCGGGTGAAGACCGGGCTCCGCGCCCATCGCACCCTCGGGCGGGCCTTTGTGGCCGGGGAGCGCTACCGCCTCGAGGTGCGCGCGGGGTGGCCGAGCCTCGCGGGCAAGCCCCTCGAGACGCCCTTCGTGCACCGCTTCGTCGCCACGCCCGAGGACCGGGCGAAGGTGGACCCGGCGCGCTGGTGCGTGCGCACGACCGAGGGGGCCGCCGGCGCGCGCCTGACCGTGGGCTTCGGCGAGCCCGTGGACCACGCCTCGGTGCAGCGCCTCCTGCGGGTGGCGAACGCGGACGATGTGCTCGTCCCCGGGAGCTGGACCCTCGGGGCGGGGGATGCGCAGGCGCGCTGGACTCCGGCGGAGCCCCTGGGCGCCGCCTTCGGCTCCCACCGGCTGCTCGTCGGCGCGCGTTTCGAGGACGTGGCGGGCAACGACCTGCGGGCCGCCTTCGACCACGGCGTGGGCGCCGGCCGCCACGCGCCGGAGCTCGTCACGCGCTCGCTGCGGGCAGCCGGGGTCGCTGGCGGGGCCGAGCCGTGCGATGAGTCGCTCCATGAGCCCCGACGCTGAGCTTCGCCGGCTGAACCTGAACCTCCTTCCGGTTCTCAACGCCCTGCTCCGAACGCGAAGCGTGAGCCGCACGGCCGCGTCCCTCGAGCTGGCTCAATCGTCCGTGAGCGCCTCGCTCAAGCGGCTGCGCGAAGCCTTCGGCGACGAGCTCTTGGCGCAGGGCCCGAGCGGGACGACGCTCACGCCGCGGGCGCGCGCGCTGCAGGTCCCGCTCGCGTCGCTGATGGAGCAGCTCCGGCGCGACGTGCTTCAAACGTCCTTCGATGAGGCGACGTCACGGCGGGCCTTTCGCATCGCCTCGACGGACTACGTGGCCGCGGTGCTCGGCCCCTACGTGGCGCAGGCGCTCGCCGACCGCGCGCCGGGGCTCACGGTGCAGTTCCTCGAGGTTCGCCCCTCCTGCGTGGACGACCTCGACGCGGGCGAGGTCGACGTCGTGCTCGGGCCACGGCACGACCTCAACGCGCTCCTGCAACGCGCGCCCACGCCGCACCCCATCGAGCGCACGCTGCTCTGGACCGACGACCTGGTCGGTGTCGCCCGGCGCGAGGGGCCGCCCCCGCCGGAGACCCTCGACGACTACCTGGCGGCGCCGCACGTGACCTTCAGCTTGAGCACGACCTGGAGTGGCAACAGCGAGGCCGCGCTTTTGGGCGAACGCGCGAACGAGAAGCGCGATCGCGTGTTCGTCCCGAGCATCATGGCCATTCCCTGGCTCGTGCTTCGGTCCGGGTGCCTGGGCACCGTGCCCGAGTCGATGTGGAAGCTCTTCTGCGACACGACGACGGAGGGCCTCACCAAGTTCCCGCTCCCCTTCGAGGTGCCGCCGCTGCGCTTCGAGCTGCTCTGGCTGGCGCGCTTCAGCGCCACGCCGGGTCATGCGTGGTTTCGCGAGCTGATTCTGACGGCCATTCGCGACAGCGACCTCCTCGACTCCTGAGCCGCCGGCGCCTTCGACTCAATCTCCGTCCGAAGATTCAGAGGCCGTTTGGTCCGGCCCGGCCCCATGGCGCGGCGAGGCCTCATGCCGCCGGAGCGCGCGGGTGAGCGCCACGGCCGTTGCGATGAGCACGACGGCGAAGGGCAGCCCCGTTCCCACGGCCACCGACTGAAGCGCCTTCAGGCCGCCCGCCGTCAGGAGCGCGGCGGCCACCGCGCCCTCCATCAGCGCCCAGAACACGCGCTGCCACCGCGGGGGGTTCGGGTGACCGCCGCTCGTCAGCATGTCGACCACCAGCGAGCCCGAGTCGGAGCTCGTCACGAAGAAGAGCGTGACGGCGAGCGCTGCCAGGAGCGCGGTCACGCCGCCGAGGGGCAGCGCCTCCAGCACCGCGTAGAGGCTCGTCGCGACGTCCGCTTCGACGGCCGCGGCGATGGGCGCCGCGCCGCTGCGCTCCAGGTGGAGCGCCGTACCACCGAACACGGTGAGCCACGCGAAGGTCACCAGCGTGGGCGCCGCCAGCACGCCGAGCACCAGCTCGCGGAGCGTCCGCCCCTTCGAGACGCGCGCGATGAAGGTCCCCACGAAGGGCGCCCAGGCGATCCACCAGCCCCAGTAGAAGTGCGTCCAGCTCGCGTGCCACGCGCCGTCGCCGAAGGTACTCAGCCAACCTCACCGCCCTTCCCGGCGGCCTCGGACAGCCTCCCATCCCCGCCATCGTCCTCAAGAAGAAGCGCAAGAAGCGCAACCGACACAAGAACCGAGGCAAGCCCCAGGAGCCTCCCGCCGCCGCTGCCACCGCCGAGGATGGCCCTGAAGGCACTGCCAACCCCGAGGATCCCAAGATGGAGGGCGCTGCCGGCGAAAATAGCACCGATGCAGCAGCTGAGAACGACGAAGTCACTCTGGATGAGGACGAGGACTCCGTTTCCAGCCACGCTGGAGAGATTCTTCGCCGTCGCTCTGAGACGGACCTTGTGGGGCTGGGAGCTGCTGCATCGGTGGCTACTGGAGGGCCCAGCGAAGAC
>JBCCAW010000059.1:0-16666 GCA_039814655.1 Myxococcota bacterium
ACCCGCCGCCTGGCAGGGCCGCTTTGAGCTGGTGTTTGAATGTCGCAATCTTCAGGCTCTGCCCCTGTCGGTGCGCTCTCAGGCGGTGGATGCTCTGGCAACAACGGTGGCCCCCCAGGGCAGGCTGCTGGTGATTACCCGGCTACGACCCGACAGCGTCAGCGACCCCGCCGGACCGCCCTGGCCCCTGTCGAATCAAGAGCTGGCCCGGCTGGAACAAGCCGGGCTCCGGGAGCAGCGGCGGCAGGTGTCCACTGAAGCGGGTATCGAGCAGGCATTAATCGAGTACGTTCGATGACCGAGTATACTGCTGATATCAGGCTGGTTAGGGGGCGGTGGCTGTTTACGGGGGAGACCGTTCTGGCCGATGGAGCGGTGGCCGTAGAGGCCGATAAAGTCGTCGCCATCGGCCCCTGGGAGAGCCTGCGGGCCAGGTATCCCGAGGCGCCGGTGCTAGGCTCCGATGGACATCTAGTGCTGCCGGGGCTGATCAACGCCCACCACCACAGCAACGGCGTGGGCCATGCTCTACATGGGGTTGACGACAACTTTTTAGAGCTGTGGCTGCTGGCGAATGGAGCCATGCGATCGCAGCCCCCCCGGCTCAAGACCCTGCTGAGCAGCGCCCGGCTGCTGCGCAGCGGCGTGACCACGGTGGTCGATGTGGCCAGCGTCTCTGGAGACGCCGCCGCCTGCTCAGCAGATTTAGAACAACGGCTGCAGGCCTATGACCAGGCAGGAATTCGGGTAGCCCTGGCCGCCGGTGCCAGCTACGACAGCTTTTTGGTCCATGGCGAAGACGACGCCTTTTTAGCGAGCCTGTCAGGAGAGCTGCGCCAGCGGGTGCAGCAGCTGATGCCCCCAGAGCAGCCGCTGGCTAAAGCGGACTATCTAGAGCTGATTACCGGGCTGGTGCAGCGCTACCGGGAGCCCACCGGGTTCACCGACACGGCGGCCACGCGCACGAGGAGGTCTTCCTCTCCGGGGGCCGGCTTCTGCAGCTCGAGGTCGAGCAACGCGTCCTCGCGCTCGATGGTCCCGGCGCTTCGATAACCAACTGCTTTCATGGTCCGTTCCCTGTCCCTCTCTTCAACGCGATGCCGCGGATTCGCGGCAGGCTCAGGCCCGCTCACGCGACCGTCGCAGCTCGTCTTCCAGTCGACTCAGCCGTTCGTTTCCGATGGTCAGGCGCCGCAGCTCCTCGAGAGCCGACTCACCCAGCGCGTCGAAGGCGTCCTTCCGCACCACCAGCGTCGCCTCGTCCCGCTGACCGAGCAGCCCCCGCGGTTCTCGGAGCGCGCGAATCGTATGGCGATGGTGGAGGAACTGGGGGTGCCAGAGCGGGATGACGACCCACCGCCCCTCGGCCACGGCGGCTTCGAAGCGTACAAAGCAGGCCGCTTCGTCGCCGGCGCGAAACTCGTAGCCGGCGGCGTCGAGCCCATAGGCGCTGACCATCGCCGCCGAGAAGCGACTGATGCCTGCGCCAGGGTTGATGCCTTGAATCAGGCGCTCCATGCGACTCGCCGCGGGCTCACGAAGGAGGTCCTCCACCGTGCTCACATCCTGCTCCGGCACGTAGTCGGGGACGCCCCAGATGCAATACGGCTCGTACAGCACCGCTGCCTTTTCGACGTCGTCCTCAATCGGGTCGAGGTAGGTCTGGTGACTGGAAGGGAGCCACGCAGCCGCAAGCAGGTCGACCTCGCCCCTCCCCAGCATCTCGAACGCCGCTTCGTGGGGCGCTGCCGCGAACGTGACCTCGTGGCCGTGCCGCTCGAGCGCCTTGGCGACCTCGAGGGCGCTCGCTTCGTGAAACGAGAGGGCGATGTGACCCACGCGAATCGGTCTACGCATCGCGGGGCCCTCAACCAATGGTGGTCATCTCATTGACGACGAAGCTCTCGACCGCCCCGTCCGTCGCGGCCATGTACGCGGCCAGGTGGGGAGCGTTCATGTGGGTCTGCCACAGCTCCCGGCTCTCCCAGCTCTCGTAGAACGTGAAGTGCGCCGGGTCTTGGTTGTCCTGGTGCAGGTCGTAGTTGATGCAGCCCTCCTCGCCCCGAGTCAGCGGGATCAGCTTGAGGAGCTCGCGCTTCACGAGCTCGACCTTGTCGGGGTGCGCGTGGATGTTGGCGACGATGGTCAGCTTCGACATGGGTCCGGTCTCCGGGGTTCGGGTGATGTGGACTCTCTAGCCTTCACAGGAAGCCGGATAAACCGTCGCTTTTCGGAAGGATAATCCCCTAAAGTCGGACAATGCGGGCGGACCACTGGCGTGTGTTTCAGACCATCGTGGAGCACGGAAGCATGGTCGCGGCGGCCCGCGAGCTCGGGCTCTCGACGTCGACGGTGTCCGAGCGCCTCTCATCTCTCGAATCTCACTACGGCGTGGTCTTGCTGCGCCGCACGACCCGTTCGCTGAGCCTGACCGAGGAGGGCCGGCTACTCTTCGACGGCGCGCGTCGCATCCTCGCCGAGGTCGACGACCTCGAACGGAGCGTGCGGCACGGTGCCTCCACACTGACGGGCCCCATACGCATCAGCGCGCCTGTCGACCTGGGGCAGAGCTTCCTCTCGACGGCTATCGAGCGGTTCACGGCCGATCACCCCGCCATGTCGATCGAGTTGTCGCTGTCCGACGGCTACGTCGACGTGGTTCGCCAGGGCTTCGACCTCGCCGTCCGCCTCGGCTCCTTGAGCGACAGCTCCCTCCGGACTCGCTCGCTGGGCCAGTTCCGCCGCGTCGTGTGTGCCTCCCCCGCCTATCTCGCGCGCCACGGGACGCCGAAGGTCCCCGAGGACCTTCTGCAGCACACGTGCCTGCTGATGCGCTTCGGCACCACCATCGACGACGTGTGGCGCTTCGGAAAACGGGCCGGCAGGGAGGTGAGGGTCCACGGAGACAAGGTCGTCAACGACGGCTACCTGGTACGGCGGTGGGCCCTCGCCGGGCTCGGTATTGCGCTGAAGTCGGAGATCGACGTGGCCTCGGACCTGGCCGCCGGCCGACTCGTAGCTCTCCTCGAGGCCTACGCCGCGCCACCGGTGCCGCTTCAGCTCGTGTTTCCACCGAGCCGAGCCCAGGCACGACGCGTGGTCGCCTTCTCCGACGCCTTGGCGTCCGAGCTGGAGCGCTGGCTAAGCGCTGAGGCTTGACAGCCCGAGGGGCGAGTGATGCGCGTGCGCCCGCTTCTGGCCCGCGCGGGCGAGAGGCTAGCCGCGATGCTCCGAGTCCAGACGCTCGGCGTCCTTCGCGGGCGTCTTCGCGCTCGCCACCTCCGAGGCACGCGCCTACCGCGTCGTCGCCGTGTTCGGCCGCTGACGCGAAGCCGATCGGTCCCTGACGCGAAGCCGGTCGGTCCTTGGTACGGCAGTCCCGGCCCCGTACCCGGCAGCGTGCATCGTCCTCCGCGGATGGGCCCGGAGCGAGCATCGCGGATCCAACCTGCGACCGATCTTCTGGGGGACTGATCCTCTGGGGGACTCGGGTCTGCGCTGCTCCTCGTTACGCCGCGTCCGGAGCGACGGACGCCGCGACGAGCAGCGCCGCGAGCACCAGGCAGAGGGGCGAGTAGAGCTGGCGGTTGAGCCGGTGGAAGGGCTCGACGGGCGGGCCACCACGGAAGCGCGCTTCGAAGAAGCCGCCCAAGCCACGGAGCGCGAATACGCCAGCCGCGAGCCACGTCAGGACGCGGACGCCACCCGCCGGGATGGGGACGCCGACGAGGCCCTGCGCCGCCAGGGGAAGCGTGGCCGCGACGGCGAGGGCCAGGGCCACGGCGACGCAGGCCAAGGGCCCCGGCATCCGGTCCGCACCCGGCACGCCGACAACGGTGCGCGCGAGGCTGGCCTCGTCCGTGCCCGGCCACCGCCCGCCGCGCGCCCAGTAAAGGTGGAGCACGGCGAGCGCGACGAGCACCGCGGCGCTGACGAGGGCGGCGAGCGTGGTCATCGGAGTCTTGGTCGTGGACGGCGCGAAACGTAAACGCTCAGGGCGGGAGCACGCGGAAGAGGATCCGCCCACGTTACGGCGACACCACCGGAGATCGGCGGACGGAAGTCTACGGGGTGTAGCCGAGCTCTTCAAAGAGCTCGGGCGATTGCTGGAGGTAACGATCCTGGTTGGTTTCCGCGAAGAAGGCGCGGCCCACGAGCTCGTTGTTCGACAGTCGGGCGTCCTCCCAGGAGACGCCGCCCGAGGGGTTTCGCCGCCAGTTCTGGCTGATGAAACTGATGGCCTTGATGTTTCGCGCGTAGCTCAACGAGAAGAGCTTGGCGAACCAGCTGGCCCATACGGCGTCGCTGGCCGGGTTGATGCCGTTGATGGGGCTCGCCTCCGCCACCATCACGGGCTTTCGTTTGACCCGCGCGAAGTCGAACACGGCGTCCACCCAGCGCCCCGGCGTCGCTGCGTAGAGCTGTCCGAAGAGCGACACCGCGACCCAGTCGACATAGTCGTCGCCGGGCCACCACGCCGAGATATGGCGCCCTCCCGCCGGGGGAGCGGAGAAGGAGTGCCAGACGAAGGCCACGTTCAGGGCGCCTTCCTCGCGCATGATGTCCACGATGCGGCGGTACGCGGCGATGTACGTGGCGGGTTCGAGTTCGTTGTGGGGTCCGTCGAACTCGTAGCCGATGCGGAGATAGATCGGGCGCGCGGCGGCCTTGGCCCAGGTGCTGAAGGAGCGGATGACCGGGTCGAAATCACCGTCCACCGTGCGCTGGGCGACGCCCCACGTTCCCACCATCCACAACCCGCTCTGGAGCACGGTGTTCGGGAATCGCTCGACGAGAGCCTGATGGTGGTGCCGGTCGCCGGTCTCGTTCGTCGCCTCGCGGTCGACGTAGTCCATCGAAGGAATGCCCCAGTAAGCGGCCCAGCCGCCGGGGGTCGGCGCCTCGGGAAAGCTGGTCGTGAGCTCCTCGACGGCGTCGAGGGTCTGCCCAAGGATGAGGAGCGTCTTGCCCTCCGGAGGGACGAAGCGCGCGCGATCGAACTCGTAGACGTAGCTCGGGTCCACTTCCGTGTCGATCAGGTCGAGCATTGCTTCGACCTGCTCCAGGGGCGTCCCGGCGTCGGGGGGCGGCGTCGATGCGTCCTCAAGGGCAACCCCGGTGTCCGTCGCGCCGCTGTCCATCACGCCGGCATCCATCGCGCCGCTGTCCATCGAAGCGGTGCCAGCGTCGGCGGGGCCGGCCATGGGCTCGTTCGGGTGCCCGCACGCGAGACCCGAGGTCGCGATAAAGAGACCGATGCCGGTCCAACGTAGCGGGGCTTGCTTCATACGTGTGGCTCCGAGGAAGCGAACGTTGCTCTCACTCAACCCACGAGATCGGCGCTCGGATCCCCTCATGAACCTCATCCTAACCGAGGAGCGTTCCGAGCGGCGTGGACGGAGCCAGGGGCGGCGGAGCCTCAGGAGAGCTACTCGCCATGGCCGCGGCGTGTCACTCGCCGCGGATCAGGAAGCGCAATGCGCCGGCCACGTCGTCCCGGAAGATCCGCGATTCGAGGTTGCTTTGGGGCTGCACGAGGCGCGTCGCGTGGAGCACGCCCGCCGCCGACTTCAGGATTACGGCGTAGCGCTGGGTCCGTTCGGAAACGCGCGCGCGCGATCGTCGGAGCGCTTGCTCGACCTCGGGGTCGTGGCTCGGCGGCGCGAGGCGCATGTCGAGGCAGAGGAACCACGTCTCGAGCGGGAGCTGGTCCGCCAGCTCGTGGATGGGCGCCCAGCTCAGCAGCATCGCCCGGGCGTCGGGCATGCCTACGGCGTGCCTCCGTACGTGCAACACGCGGTACGTGTCACAGCACGACACCTCCCAATGCGGCGTATCGAGGGCGCAGGAGAAGGTCGCCGTGATCGACGGTGCGACCTCGACCTCCCAGACTCGCCCCTTGCCTTCCATGTCGATGCCAGATGTTCGGTTCAGGGACGCGCGAGCCCGTAGGTCGTCGAGCGGCCACGCTCAGGTTTCGAGGGCCGATCCTGGAGCAGGCGATGGCGCGGAGAGTCTCTCAGCAAGCCCGGGCAAACGCCTGCGCTCGTGCACTTTCGGGGATAGCACGGATACGGCGTCGCTTTCCCAAGGATGGTCCGGCCCGGCTGGAACATCGAACTCAGCGGCGTAACGACGTCTCGGCGAGCCGGTGAACCCCCGAGTCCCCCGCCAGGTCATCCGGGCAGGCGTCGCCGGAGCAACCCTCACCCCTTCGTCACCGGGTCGCCGCACGGGAGGCTTAGCGTCCCCCTCTCACATCGAGGGGCCAAGGCATGACCAAGTTCGACACTCGCGGATTCAACCGCCGCCGCTTTCTTGCCGGCGCCAGCAAGTCGGCCGTCGCCATCGGGCTAGCACCGCTCTTCAAGGCCTGCGGCGACAACGCCGGCGAAGGGCTCGACCAGGCCGGGCAGTTTTCCTACGGGCCCATCGCGCCGGTGAACGACGAGACCACGGGCCTGCCGCTGCTGCGCCTGCCCGAGGGCTTCACCTACCGGTCCTTTGGCTGGACCGGCGACATGATGAGCGACGGCACGCTCACGCCCGACCGGCACGATGGCATGGCCGTGGTCAGCGGCGACGGCGGGGCCGGCGAATGCGTACTGATGCGCAACCACGAACGCGCCGTGGTGGCCCCGGGCACGCCCCTGCCGCTCATCGGCGAGGGCAACGCGCCCGTGTACGACGCGCTCGAACTGCCCGGGGTGCTCGCCGGGCTCGGCGGCGGCACCACGGCCCTGCGCGTGCAGGGCGGACAGCTACTCGAAGACTCCGCGACGCTGGCCGGCACCATCGGCAACTGCGCGGGCGGTCCCACGCCTTGGGGCAGCTGGCTGACCTGCGAGGAAACGATGACGCTCGGCAGCCTCATCGGCGCCGAAGACCACGGCTTCGTCTTCGAGGTGCCGGACCCGGCGCTGGGCCCGGCGAGCGCCGTTCCCATCACCGACATGGGTCTGATGTCTCACGAGGCCGTCGCCGTCGATCCACGCGACTCGCGTGTCTACGTCACGGAGGACAACGGCCCGCTCTCCGGCTTCTATCGCTTCACGCCGAACGACAGCAGCCAGCGCATCGGATCGCTGGAGGCCGGCGGGACGCTGGAGATGCTGGGCGTCGTGGACCAACCCGGTTTCGACCTGGCCACGGCGGAGCAGGGCGAGGTCTTCGAGGTGGTCTGGGTCGCGGTGCCCGATCCCACGGCGGGCCCGGAGACGCTGGCCTCACCGGGGCCGGGCTTCCCGGACATCGTGGGCGTCGGGCGCTCCGGCCCCTTTCTCCAGGGCGAGGCAAACGGCGGCGCGAGCATGCGCCGCGGCGAAGGCTGCTGGTACCAGGACGGCGTCGTCTACGTCGTCGACACCTCCGGTGGCGCGGCGGGCAAGGGCACGGTCTGGGCCTACGTGCCCGAGGAAGGCACGCTGACCGCGCTCTTCGTGTCGCCAGGCGCCGCGACCGCCGACAACCCGGACAACGTGACCGTCACGCCGGCCGGCGCGATCATCGTTTGCGAAGACGGCGGCGGCATCCAGGAGGACGAGGTGCTGGTCACGGGCACGCGCATGATCGGCATCGGCCAGGACGGCGGCTCCTTCATCTTCGCCGAGAACAACATGGTGCTCGACGCCGCGCTGCCGGACCGCCCCTTCATCGAGCCCGGCGACTACCGCGGCTCGGAATGGGCCGGCGCCTGCTTCGACCCCGCCGGCGTCTACCTCTACGTGAACATCCAGACGCCGGGCGTGACCTTCGCCATCACCGGCCCCTGGGAGCGCGGCGGCTTCTGACGCTCGAAGCCCGGGCGCTCGCAGACACGTGGCTCGTGGCGCCGTCGCTCAGCTGCGATGGCGGCGGCGCCAGGCCGTGGGCGTCGTGCCATAGGCGCGCCGGAACGCGCGGCTGAAGTGCCCCGCGTCGCTGAAGCCCCAGCGGAACGCGATCTCGGACACGTGCGCGCGCGGCTCGCGGAGCAGGTCACGGCGACAGCGCTCCAGCCGCTCGCCCCACAGGAAGCGCACGGCGCTCTGGCCCCGCGTCGCAAAGACCCGGTCGAGATGGCGCCGGGACACGCCGAGGGCGCGCGCCGCGTCCTCGACGCAGAAGCCCGGGTCGTCGAGGGAACGGCGCACCAGCGCTTCGGCCCGGGCGAGAAGCCCCCGGGGCGCAGGCGCGCCAGACCTCCGCAGCGCATCGAGGAGCCCGAGCATCCCGTCGAGGACGGCGCGCTCGCCCTTCGCGTCGAGCGCGCCGGGCATGATGAGCAGCTCCTCGAGCTGCGCGCGGATCATCGCGCCGGGTCCCTGGCGGGCGTCGTAGATCGCGGTGAGCGCGTCCGTCCCGCGGCCTCCGGGGCTCTCGACCAGGCCCGCAGGGAGCATCCAGGTCAGCTTGCGAAGCCGGTCCGGGACCAGGAAGCGCAGCGGCCGCGCGCTGCTCCAGAGCGTGAGCTGCCCGGCGGTTAAGGTGGTCTTGTCGCCCTCGCGTTCCAGGTGTTCCTGGCCCGAGAGGACGAAGAGCACGCCGACGCGCTCCCCCTCACTGCGCCCAAGCTCCGGTCGACCGCGCCGCCCGCGGCACGCGTCCGTATGGCAGCCGATCACCTCCGTGACGCCGAGGGAGCGGTGCCGCACTCTGCTCCGGAACTGCACCGCGCGCGGCCGCGGCATGTCCCAGGGCTCGTGCGTGGCGGCGATGGCCTCGCGAAAGCGGTCGAAGGACCCGCGGTCCCCGGAGCCGGTGCTCAGAACCTCCGCGGCCATGAGCGCAAGGTACTACGGGCCCTCACGCCGCGGCCTGCGCCTGCGCGTCGGCAAAGAACTTCCAGTCGAGCATCATCGTCACGGACATGTCCGCGTCCACGAAGGCCACCGGGCCGTGGTTCGTGAAGAGGAGCTCCGAATCCTCCACGAAGGTCGTCGATTCGTGGAACACGCCGAGGGGCTCGTAGCCGTAGTCTCCGGCCACGGCGCGGCCGGCGCGATACTCCATGGCGCCCTTCAGCATCAGGTACTCGCCGGCGCCGTGGTGCTTGTGCGCCGGGAAGCCCGAACCGGCGGCGCACTGGAAGAGCACGGTCCAGGTGCCGGTCTCCGCGCTCGTGCGCAGCACCTTGTAGGAAATGCCCTCGCCGAAGGGAATCCACGGCAGCTCGGCGGTACGGCACAGGATGTCGGGCGGGTTTTCGGCGGACGGGTTCGCGTCGGACATGCGGCTCTCCTCTCGGGGTTCCCTCCACGCTAGGGGACCGGCGCCCGCCTCGTCTTGGCTGAGACGGACCGGCGCCTTGCCTCGCTCCGACCTCGAGACCGCGGCCGCGGCCGCGCGCCTTAAACCCGCCGCCAGCGCGAGCCGCTACTCCGGGGCGACGGTCTCCCAGGCCGCGTCGTCCGAGAGCATGGCGCGGACGAAGTCCATGCCCGTCGTCCCTCCCGCCGCGACGCCAGCGAGGTCCTCGGAAAAGGTGTGTCCTTCCCCGGGCGCGATGAAATGGGCCGCGTTCGGCGCGTTGGCCACGGCCGCGGTGCGCGCCGCGAGGCCCTCGCGAAAGGCCGGCTGCTCGACGTCGAAGTACTCCGCGATGACCGGGTCCACGGCAAAGGTGAGGAGCGCGACGCGCGCGCTCGGGTCCTGCGCGACCAGGTAGTCTTCGTAGGCTCCGAGGTCGGCGCGGCACCCGGGGCAATCGCTCGGAAAGGCCTCGGCCAGCGCCCAGGCGTCGCTCCAGAGCGAGAGCCGCACGGCGGGAAGCGCCGGCGGCGAAAGGAAGTGCCCGCTGTCGTTGAGGAGATCGACGCGCGCCCCGGGAAACGCCGCGCGGGTTGCGGCGAGGTTGAAGGTCGCGCCGAAGCCGCCGGCGCTCGCCCCGGTGAGCAGGATGCGCGCGGCGCCCGGGCGCGTGGCCACCAGGCGCTCCAGCATGAGCGCCGCGTTGCGGTAGCCGCGGTGCTCGGTCCTTCGTCCGCCATAGCGCGCCGAGCGGTTGCCGGCGTGGAGGTCCCCGGTGCAATAGGGAACGAACACGAAGCTCCAGTCGGCCACGGGGTTGCCCGGTGCGTCGCGGTCGAAGAGGGCGGCGTCCGGGCGCTCGAAGTCCTCCGCGCCGAAGCCCGACTCGATGCTCGCGGCGATGGGGTCCAGGTAGCAGGTCTCTTCGTTCCAGCAGGCGCCGCCTCCCTGGAAGAACACGGCCACGTTGGGCGAGGCGTCCGAGAGGTTCACGCCGATTCCCGTGGGTGCGCCGTTGGCGCAGACCGCGCCCGCCAAGGGCACCCAGGTCCATGCCCCGGCCGGCGCCGTGATCGGCGCGCCCCGGGGTTCGGGGTTCGGAGGGGGAGCGCCGTCGTCGCAGGCCAGGAGCAGGGCGAGGAGCGGCGCAAAGCGTAGCGAGGCGTGCATGCGCGACGAGAGTGCACGGCCACGGCCCTTTCGGCTCAATGGGCCGGTCGATTTTTCGGAGCGGCAAAGAGCACCGAGCGATGGGTCCGAAGGCACGGCGCATGGGGCGCGCCCTCGCCTCCCGCGGGGGGCGTCCCCAAGTGCGGAGTCTGCAGCCGCAGGTGCAGACTCCGCCTGCGCAGCGCAGCGCAAAGGCGAAATCGTCAACGTGCCGGGGGCCTTCGCCCGCTGGCACGCACGCTGCACATCCCCGTGCCGGCCGGCGGTGGGCTGGCGGGAGAGAGACGATGAACATCAGAGCTGGGTGGTTGATCGCGGCGTGCTTCGGCGCCGCTGCGTGTTCGGACACGGTGCCGCAAGAGGAGCCCGACATGGCGTCCGAGGGCGACGCGGGCACGGACGCCGGCGCCATGGACTCGGCGATGGACGACGCGGGCGCGAGCGACGGCCCGACGACCTATCTCGCGGAGGTTTGGGCCGACAACTGGTCGGCCATGTATGTGGGCGACGTGCTCGTGATGGAGGACAGCGTGCCCATCACCACGGAGCGCTCCTTCAACGCCGAGGTCTTCACCTTCGACGCCACGCCGCCCTTTCAGCTCAACGTGGTCCTCAAGGACTACATCGAGAACGACTCGGGTCTCGAGTACATCGGCGAGCGCAACCAGCAGATGGGCGACGGCGGCTACATCGCGCAGCTGACGGACATGAGCAGCGGCGAGGTGGCCCTCGTCTCAAACGCGGACTGGCGCTGCCTCACCATTCACGAGGCGCCGCTGAACACGGACTGCGAGGGCGACGCGAACCCCCTCGAGACGTGCCTCTCGGAGATCTCCGACGAACCGGAAGGCTGGTACGCCGCGGACTTCGATGACTCCGCGTGGGTCGCAGCGAGCGTCTACAGCGAGGCGGAGGTTTCGCCGCGCCTCGGCTACGACGAGATCACCTGGAACACCGACGCGGAGCTCATCTGGGGCGCCGACCTCCAGACGCACAACACCGTTCTTTGCCGGGTGACAGTCCGATGAGCCGCTCGACGCCCTTTGCGGCCCTCGCTCTGCTCGCCTTCGCGTGCGGGACGGCGGAGGACCCGGACACCTCGAGCGACGCAGGCATGGACGCGGCCATGGACGCGGGCGATCCCGGAACGAACGACGCCGGCGCCATGCTGGACACGGAGGCGTGCTCGGGCTGGACGCTCCTGGAGGAACTCTACCCGGACGTGACCCTCGATACGCTCGGCGCCTGCAGCTCCCCGGAGGGGCTGGCCATCGCGGAGACGCTCATGAACTTCGAAGGCATCACCGTCGACGGGGTGGTGGCCGCGGACGGCTCCAACGTGGCCGCCCCCTGCGTTCAGGTGCTGTGCGACGCGGACTTCGCCTACATCGCCTCGAACGCGCTCCCGCACTACACGCCGCAGGCGGCGCCGATCTTCGAGACCGCGGACACGCCCATCGTGCACCGCATCCCGCTCTTCCCCATGGCGAACGACACGTCGCTCCCGGCGGACTCCTTCGCGGGCGTCAACGGCTGCGACAGCGCGCTGAACATGGCCGTGGTCAACGAAACGCCGGAGATGCCGCCCTTCTCGCACTGCTGGTACGAGACCGAGGACGGCTCGGCCAACACCGGCGAGCCGATGATCACGGACGGCGAGCGCGTCTACGCCAAGATTCACTGCTACGGGCAGACCGCGGGGCTCATCACGGGCATCCCGGCCTTCGCGCCCTGCGAGGAAGCGCGGCCCGATCCCTATGGCTCGCCGCTCTTCTGGTCCTACGCGGACCCGGACACGCTCTTCGTGGACTACTGCGGCACGCATCCGGCCGCCATCACGCACAACCACTGGGTCAACGAGGTCTGCCTCGCGCAGGACGAGAGCGGCGCTCCAGCCAACGGCTACGCCACGGGCGCGACGGCCTTCGTCATCGAGGACCTCGACGAGGCCAACTGCAGCGCCGAGTCGGACATCGTCGGCTGGGCCTACGACGGGCATCCCATGCGCGGGACCTGCGTGTGCATGGAGCGCGACGCCTCCGGCGCCTGCACGGACCTGCGCCGCGCGCGCTCGGGCTACGTCTACGCGGGCCTGGCGCGCTGGGCCGACGATGCGAGCGAGCTGCCCAACGTCGCCCCGGCGACGGTGGAAGCGAGCTACTTCGGCCGCGAGCTGATGGAGTGCGAGACGAGCGACGATTGCTGCCCCGGCGGCGACCTCTGCCGGCTCTACTGCCACCCGCTCCTCGTCGAAGGGGAAGACTCCATCGAGCTCTCGAACCGTTGCGTCTCACCGGACTACAGCTGGTGCACGCACGGATTCCGGGAGCACGCGGACGCGCTCGAAGAAACGGGCTACGTGTACCTCGATCGCTGCAACGGCGTAGAGACCGCGGACGGCTACAGCTACGTCGGCACGCCGACCTTCCCCTACGTGAACAGCTGCTACCGGGACGCTCCGACGTCGATGGCGACGGACGACACCTTCACGCGCCTCGACACCGGCGGCATGATGGGCGGCGGCGGCGGGCCACCGCGGCCCTGAGGCGCGCGCTGCGCGATGAAGCGAACGACGGTCATGGGCCTCGGGCTCCTCGTGGGTTGCGCTTTGCTGCCCACGCTGGAGCCCGCCGAGGTCCGCTACGTCGCGGCGACGGACTGGGAGGGCGTCCCGGAGGTCAACGGTGAGCGCGTCTTCGAGACGGACCTCGGCTACCTGGTCGGTCTCTCGGCCTTTGGCTTTCGGACCACGTCCCTCGAGCTGTTCCCCTGCGCGTTCGCGCGCTTCGACCCACGCCCGACCCGGGCCCGCGCGCACGGCAGCTACGGCCACGATGAGTCCGTGGTCGAGGCTGACGCCTTCGACGACCTGATGCGCGAGCAGGCCCTCGCGCGTGGCGCCGCTCCGACGTCCGGGTCGCTCTATTGCGAGCTCTTCAGCATTCACGGCACGGGCCGCGACGAGCTCGTGACGGTGATCGCCGGCTGGTACCAAGCGCCGGGCTCGGAGGAACGCATCCCCCTGGAAGCCGAGAACTACTTCGGCGTGAGCGACCTCGTCGAGCTACCCCTGGGCGACTGGGACGAGACGCTCCCTCCCGGCGCCGCGGAAGTGCGCATCACACGCTACCCGGCTCGGTCCTTCGACGGCCTCGACCTCGAGGCCCTTCCGCCCCTCGACCTCGTCTACGAGGTCAGCCTCGAGCTGCTCCGTCGACAGGAGGCGCGTTGGACCATGGGCCCGGCAGCGAACTGAAGGCGTCCGGCGACTGTCCTGAGTCCGTGGTGGTGCCCTACCCCTGCAGGCTACGACCGGGCATCGCCTGACGCTTCGATGCGGGCGCAGCGTCGCCTCCGCTTGACCTGAGGGCACGCTTTCGCGACACCGGTCCGATGCTGGACCTGGGCCTCTGCGATTGCATTCGTCTCACGGCCCGGCCGCCGGTTCAGCGCCTGCTGGCCGAGGGGTGGCTCCGCTTCGACTACCGGAACGTGGAGCTCGAGCTCGAGGGCACGGAGAAGCTGCCGACGGAGCGGGTCATCTTCGCGATGAACCACACGGACAACTTCAACTACTGGCCCTTTCAGTACGAGCTCCATCGCCGGAAACGCGGCTATACGGCGACCTGGGTGAAGGGAAAGAACTACGAGCACCCCTTCGTGTCGCTCTTCATGCGGAAGACGAACAACATCCCGCTGGCGTCCCGCGGCTACGTCATCACGCGGGACTTTCTCAACGTGATGGGCCGCCGGCCCGACGCCGACGAGTACCGCGCGCTTCGAAGCGCCGTGGACAAGCTGGGCGAGACCGTGCCCGGCGTGCCGCGCGAGGTGCTGGAGACCCCGCGGGACATGCTCGGCCGCGCCTTCGACCCCACGCGCGAGAGCTACGCTCAGGGCATCGACGGTATCATGGACAGCCTCAACGGGCGCTTCGTCGCGCTGAACGAGCGCGCCCTCGCCATGGGCCTCGACGTGCTCGTCTTCCCCCAGGGCACGCGCTCCATTCGCCTCTCGCGCGGCCACATCGGCCTCGCGCAGCTGGCGCTGCACCTCGGCGCGACCATCGTGCCCGTGGGCTGCAACGGGTCGGACCGCATCTACTCGGGCAAGTCCATCATCACCAAGCCGGGCCGCGTCGTGTACCGCATCGGCGAGCCGATGCCGGCGACGCGCTGGACGAACCCGGCCCCGGGCGTGGCCCCGCTGAGCCGCGCCGCCGACGCCCACCGCGAGGCCTACCAGACGGTCGTCGACGAGGTGATGGACCGGATCAACGACCTCCTCGACGAGCGCTACCAGTACACGCCGGACCGCGAGAGCGAAGGCACCCGAGACGTCGCCCGCTTCGTTTGAGATCGGGAGTTCCGTTTCTACTCGGCGGCGGCGGCGGCGAGCCGGGCGCTCTCGGCGAGGGCGCGCTCGAAGTCTGCGACCAAGTCGCGCACGTCTTCGAGGCCGACGCTCACGCGGATCATGCGCGGGTCGATGCCCATGGCCGCCTGCACGCTCGCCGGGAGGCCCGCGTGGCTCGTCGTGATGGGGCGCGTCACGAGCGTCTCGAGGCCGCCGAGGCTCGGGGCTTCGACGGCGAGCTCGAGGGCCTCCACCAGGGCCCGGGCGCGTTCCGGGTCGCCCTTGGGCGTGAAGCTGAGCATGGCGCCGTAGCCTTCGAAGAGCCGGCTCGCGTTGGCGTGAGCCGGGTCGCTGGCGAGGCTCGGGTGGCGAACGCTCTCCACGTCGGCGTGCGCCGCGAGCATCTCGGCGAGCCGGCGCGCCGAGGCGAACTGCGCTTCGACGCGCACGCTCAGCGTCTTCAGGCCGCGGTGCAGCAGGTGGCAGGCGTGGGGGTCGAGGCAGATCCCCATCAGGTTCATGCGCTTGCGGATGCGCTCGATGCGCTCGGCGTCGCCGGCGATGGCGCCGGCGACCACGTCCGTGTGGCCGTTGAGGTACTTGGAGGCACTGTGCACCACGAGGTCGAAGCCGGCCTCGACGGGGCGGTAGGCGATGGGAGTGCCGAAGGTGTTGTCGACGATGCTGACGAGGCCGCGCTGCCGAGAGAAGGCGACGACCTCGTCGAGGGGCGGCACGTCGATCCACGGGTTGGTGAGCGACTCGGCGTAGAAGACGCGGGTCCTCTCGCTCGCCTTCCAGGTCGTGGGGTCGAGGAGGTCGACGTAGGTGACGGTGACGCCGTGGCTCCGGGCGAGCTCGTCGAGGATCTTTCGCGTGCCGCCGTAGACGCGGAAGGGCGCGAGGATCTCGTCACCGGCCTCGAGGCTGGTGACGAGGGCCATCCAGATGGCCGCCGTGCCCGAAGGCAGCACCACCGCCGCCTCCGCCGCGTCGAGCGCGGCGAGCTTCTCGCACACCCAGCGCTGGTTCGGCGTGTTGTTCAGGCGGATGTACTTGATGTCGTCGAAGGTCTCGGGGTCGCCGAGGTCGAAGGTGCTGCTGGTAACCAGCGGCGCTGCGACGGCGCCGTCGATGCGCTCGTGCGCGCCGGGCTCCCCGCCGTGAATGGCCGCCGTGCGCGGCCGGGGCGAGGCCCGGAGCGAACCCTTGCCGCTCGTCGCGTCGCCATGACGCTGTGCGTCGTCCGCCATCAGCCGCATCCTTTGGGATGCGCGACCCCAGCGCAAGCAATCGACGGAAGGGGACGGACCCGACAAACCGAACTTACCCGCCGAAAAACCAAGCAATCTCAGCACCCCAAGCGGGGACGGACCCGACTAACCGAACCAAGCGCACGTCTCGGCACCGGCGGGCGGAGGCCGTAGGCGCGCACGCCGTCGACGTCGCGGCGCTTTCGTCCCATAAAGTGCGACATGCCGCGTGCTGCCGCCGCCGCTGCTCTACTCGCCGCTGCCGCCACCGCAGGTCTGCTCGCTCTGAGCGGTGCCGGGCGCTCGCGCGCGGCGGAGACCCGACCCGACCTGCCGTCCGCGGAACCCGCCGCGGCCGCTGCTCTCCGTGAGACGCCCTCGGAGAACGACGACGGCCGGGAGCGGCTCCGGGCGCCAGCGCCGCCGAGCGAGGTCCCGGCGCTCGAGCGGGGCCGCGCGCCCGAGGGGTTCGTGGCGACCGCGTACCACTTCAAGGCGCCGGTCTACGAGCGCGCACGGGAGGGCTCCGAGATCGTCGGCTGGGTGCGCCGGGGGCGCCGGCTGCCGGCGGAAGCGCGCCGTGGGAGCTGTCGCGGCGGGAGCTGGTACGGCGTGCCCGGCGGGTTCGTGTGCACCGGCGACGGCTTTCACGTGGGCCG
>JBCCAW010000351.1:0-6279 GCA_039814655.1 Myxococcota bacterium
CATGGCCATCACGCAGTCTCCGACGAATTTGTCCACCGTTCCTTCATGCCGAAAGACGATTTCCGTCAGAATCGTGAAGAGCTCATTGAGCAATCCCACGACCTCTTCGGCGCTCAGCTTCTCCGTGAGCGGCGTAAAAGCGACGACGTCGGCGAAGAGAACGGTCACGTCCCGGCGCTCTCCGCCGAGCTTCATGTCCTGCTCGCGCCGCACGACCTTGTCGACCAGGTCCGCCGGGAGGTAGCGGCCGAGGTCGCTCCGAATGGCCGCTTCTTCATGAAGCCTCCGCTCGCTCGCCTGCAGGTCCGCGGCCGCGGCGCTCATGACGTCCCCAAGCACGCTGAGCTCGTCCCGCGTCGCGAGGGTCACGCGCCGGTCGAAGCGCCTCTCCGCCAGATCTTGAGCGAAGGCCGTGAGCGTCTCGATGGGCTGGGTGATCTGCCTCGCCGTGATGAAGGCGACCCCGAGGGCGAGGAGCGTGACGACGAGCAGGGTCAGGACGACGATGCGCCGCATCTCGTCGTAGGACGCATAAGCGACATCCCGCGGCACCTGAACGGCCACGGCCCAAGGGCGGGTCTCCAGACCGACGAGCGTGCCCACCATGGGCACGCCGGCGGCGCTCACGTATTCGCCGCTCTGCTGAAAGCGGCCGGAGATGACGCCACGGTCGACGCCCCGGAGTATGCCCTGGCCCGAGGCCGAGGGGAGCTCCGCGGCCAGCCCCGCGTCCGAGTGGGCGAGAACGCGCTGCTGGTCGTCGATGACGTAGAGCGACCCCGGGCGACCGCCGAAGCGGAGCTCGGTCACGCGCGCCACGCGCTGCTGCACGCCGCGGAGCGATGCAAGACTGGCGACGAAGCCCGTGACCTCGCCTCGGACCCGTAAGGGCAAGACCACGGGCACCCGGGGTCCGTCGGTGCCGAGCATCGCCGCGCCCGTCGCGACGTTCTCCGACTCGGCCCCGGCGCGCAGCGTCACGGGGAGCGGGTCCGGAGCGCGCGGGAGAGCGACGCCCTCCTCGCGGACCACGTCCACGAGCTGCCCCTGCGCGTCGTACACGATGGCGTGGTCGAGGTGCTCCCGCGCGCTGACGAGGTCGAAGAGCAGGCCCTCCGTGGCCGCGCCGTCGAGGCGCCGGTCGAGAAGCACCCGGCCCACGGCGTCGAGGCCGTCCTGCACGTCCACGAAGCTCGCGTCGATGGTGCGCGCCACATCGTCGGCCACCGCCAGCTGAATCTCCCGCGCGCTCGTTCGGACCTCGTCGGCGTTCACATCCAGAAGGAGCACGCCGACCACGGCGAGGGGAACGAGGGTGAGCAGCGCGCCCACGAGGGAGAGCTTCAGACGGAAGGGAATCGCCGCCTTTTTTCGCGGTCCCGGCCTCATGATTCCTGGCCCCAGCGCGGGGCGAGCGCACGGCGCCTAGGCTTTTCGCCATCGAAGCAACGCGTCTTTCGGCAGCCTGCTAGCATCGCTCCGTGTCTCCCAAGCAGACGCTACCCTACGGGCAGGGCGCGCGCGTGCCCGTGCTGACGACGCACGTCGAAGTGATCGAAGGGCCGGACACCGGCGCGACCGTTCAGGCCGAGGAAGAGACGCTCACGCTGGGCACGGCGCAGGGCAACGACCTGGTGCTCGGCGACCCGACGGTTAGCCGCTTTCACGTCGAGATCGCGCGGCTCCCGAGAGGCCTCACGGTCCGCGACCTCGGGAGCACCAACGGCACCCGCGTCGGCAGCGTGCAGCTCCGCGAGGGCGTGGTGGAGCCCGGCGCCGTGCTTCAGCTCGGCGCGAGCCGCATTCGCGTAGGCGAGGGCCCCGAGGAAGAGGTCGACCTGCATGAAGGCGACACGCTTGGCGGGCTGCGGGGCAGCTCCCCGGCCATGCGCCGGCTGATGAGCCGCATCGAAAAGGCAGCGCGCACCGAGGCGTCCGTGCTCGTGGTCGGCGAGTCCGGGACAGGCAAGGAGCTCATCGCCGAGGCCGTGCATACGCTCGGTGGCCGTGCAGCGGGCCCCTTCGTCACCGTGGACTGCGCGTCCATGACCCCCAACCTCGTCGCGAGCGAGCTCTTCGGGCACGAGCGCGGCGCCTTCACCGGCGCCGAGCGCCAGCGCATCGGCGCCTTCGAGCGCGCGCTGGGAGGCACGCTCTTCCTCGACGAGATCGGCGAGCTCCCCCCGGAGCTCCAGCCGAACCTCCTCGGCGCCCTCGAGCGCCGGCGCTTTCGCCGCGTGGGGGGCTCGAAGGAGATCGACGTCGACGTGCGCGTGGTGGCGGCGACGAACCGGGACCTTCGAAGCGAAGTGAACGGCGGGCGCTTCCGCCTGGACCTCTACTACCGGCTGGCCGTCGTGACCCTTCAGGTCCCGCCCCTGCGGGACCGGCCCGAAGACGTCGAGCTCCTCGTGGCGCACTTCCTCGAAGAGGCCGGGTTCCGCGGCGCGGTGGGCGACCTCATCGAAGGCGATCTGCTCGCCCAGCTCCGATCGCACGTGTGGCCCGGCAACGTCCGTGAGCTGCGGAATTTCGTGGAGGCGACGCTGGCCATGGGCGAAGCCACCTTCTCGCCGCCGCCAGAGGCATGGGAGCCGGAAAGCGACGAGGGTCCCGGCATCCCACTCCGGGCCGCGCTCGAGCGGCCCTACCGGGAAGCGCGCGCCTCGATCCTTGA
The DNA here is from genome assembly GCA_039814655.1 of Myxococcota bacterium. Taxonomy (GTDB): domain Bacteria; phylum Myxococcota_A; class Polyangia; order Polyangiales; family Houyiibacteriaceae; genus CALCTH01. Next base: position 2,678 of record JBCCAW010000351.1, read on the forward strand.
GCGCTTCGAGCGCGCCTACGTCGCGCATCGGCTCGAGCGCACGGGCGGCAACGTCGCCCAGGCGGCGCGGGAGGCCGGCATGGACCGCTCTCATCTCTTCACGCTGGTAAAGCGGCACGAACTTCGCTGAAGCGCCGCACCCGAGCACGGCCGAGCCGACCGCAGCGAAACTGGGGACGACGGGGCGTCGTGGGAGGGGTCGAGAGGAGAGGCTCGGCATGGCGCGTCGCGCCTCACTGCACGTACCAGGCCAGCCTGGGCGCGCGTGGACGACGCGCCCCGCGTGGAGACACGGGACCTCAGCGGGAGCCCAAGACGTGGGCTGCAGCCTACGATCGTGGCGCGCGACCGTCGGCCGGAGCCCTCCCTTGGCGGCGAAAACCCGACGGAACGTGATTTCCCTTTGAGTTTCGGAGGCAACGCCGATTGGCCCCGCCTTTGCAATGACTCGGGTCGGCCCGGGCCGGGTTCGTGCGCCCCCCGCGCAGCCGTCGTGTTCGGCCCGGGTCACTCTTCTCTCTCCACGAGGTCTCGATGTTTCGACCGCCCCTGGCGCTTGCCGCCGCCTTCGCCACGCTCTTTACCGCTCTGCCTTCGCCTGTCCGGGCCCAGACCGAGAGCGAGGGGGCACTCAGCGTCTCGAGGATTCTCGAGACCCTGAACGACGAGGTGGCTCCCTGGGCGGCGAAAATCGTCGGCGCGCTGCTCGCGCTCTTCGTCGGCTGGGTCGTCGCGGGCTGGATCGCTCGACGTATCCGCAAGGTCGTCAAGCGGCGTGACTTCGACTCCACGTTAGGGAACTTCTTCGCCAACGTCGTCCGCTACCTGATCCTCGTGGCCGTCGTGCTCGGTGTTCTCGGCGTCTTCGGGATCCAGACGAGCACCTTCGCCGCGGTCATCGGCGCGGCCGGTCTGGCCGTCGGCCTGGCCTTCGAGGGAACGCTCTCCAGCTTCGCCGCCGGCGCGATGTTGCTGATCTTCCGGCCCTTCAAGGTCGGCGACTACATCAAGGCCGCTGGGACCGAGGGCTTCGTCGTCGAGATCGAGCTCTTCACGACGGAGCTGAAGACCCTGGACAGCCTCAAGGTCATCATCCCGAACTCGAAGATCTTCGGCGACACCATCGTCAATCTCGCCGGGTACCCGCACCGGCGCGTGGACGTGGACATTCGGGCCACTTTCGCCGCAGACATCGACGCCACGCGACGCGCTCTGGAATCGAGCATCGCCGAGATTTCCGGCGCCGTGCGCGAGCCGGCCCCGCAGATCTTCCTCACCAAGCTCGGCGAATCCTCCGTGGATTGGCAGGTCCGGGTTTTCTGCCCGCCGGCGGCCTACTTCGATGTCTACGAAGAGACCGTTCGCGCCGCCAAACAGGCCCTCGACCGGGAGGGAATCACCATCCCCTTCCCGCAGCTCGACGTGCACATGGAGGGCGCTGCGAGCGCCTGACAGCGACCACGACACAGGCCGAGGGTCCTTCGGGACGCCGTCCTTGGCCCGTGTCCTAGGTGTGGCGGTCGAGGGTCCCCTCGCCCGGGACAGCAGTCCTCGGCCGCCGCTCCTTCCTTTTCTTCGCCGAGGCGTGGCGCTCAGGCGACGATGACGGAGAGGTGCCGGCCCGTACGACCGGCGTCTCGCCGGTGGGAGAAGAAGCGGTACGGCTCGTCGTACGTACAGCCGCCGGTGTCCTCGACCTGCGTTACGCCCGCGGCGCGAAGCTGGGCCACGACGATGGCGGCCAGATCCACGTGCGGCCGCGCTCTCGAGCGGTCGACCACGCTCACGTCGCCGCCGGCCGCGGCCAGGAGCGGGGCGACCACCTCCTCGCCCACCTCGAAGCGCGCGCGGCGAATGTGCGGGCCGAGGGCGCCGCTCAGCTCTCCCGGGCGCGCGCCAAGCGCGACCAGCCGATGCACCACCTGGGGAGCCAGCGCGGCCGCGACGCCGCGCCAGCCACAGTGCACGGCGGCGACGAGGCCGGCGCCCGGAGCCGCGAGCAGGAGCGGGACGCAGTCGGCGGTACGGACTCCGATGGCGACGCCGGGCTCCCGCGCGATGATCGCGTCCGCTTCCTCACGCCTCACGGCCTCCGGGTCCTCGCCGGCGCCGACGAGGCGAATGCGGTCGCCGTGCACCTGGCTCACCTCGAAGAGGCGTTCGTAGCCGATGGCCGTCGCGAGGCGGCGGTGATTCTCGGCGACGGCGGAGGCCTCGTCGCCCAGGTCCCGGGCCAGATTCAGCGACGCGAAGGGGCCGGCGCTGACGCCGCCGCGCCGGGTGGCGAAGCCGTGAGGAACGCCGGCGGCGTCAAAGGCTGGAGCCCGCAGGAGCACGAGGCCAGCCTGACCGGCGCCCGGAGACGAGCAAGGGGCGCGCGTCTCGCGCCGGCGAGCGCGCGTGCTATCCGGAGGCCGTGACCGCTCATCCCTTCCCGTCCGAGGCATGGACGCAGGCCTTCGCCGACGCCGTCAACGCGAGCGAGGACTACCGGCGCTACGGCAAGCCCTGGACCTTTGGCGCCGTGGCCATGGTCATCGAAAAGGACCCAACGCTCGGCTTCGACCCGGAGCCCGGGATGATTCTCGACGTGCACGAAGGGATCTGCCGCGGCGCGCGCTACGTGCACGGGCTCGAGGCCGTCGCGGGCACGCCCTTTGTGATCGTCGCGCCCTATGCGCAATGGAAGGAGGTCATCGAGGGCGAGCGCGATCCCATCAAGGCCATGATGGAGGGCAAGCTGAAGATGGCGACGGGGCACCTCCCGACGATGCTGCGCTTCGTTCAGTCGAGCCGCGCGCTGGTGGTGAGCGCGACGCGCGTGCCGACGGACTTCCCGCACTGAAGGGCAGAGGGCCATGGAACCCTGCATCGTTCTCGCGCCTCGAGCGGCGGATCACCCCATGGCCGGCATGCTCGCGCAGCTCCTTCGGGCGAACCTCGACGAGCGGCCGGAAAAGAAAAGGACGGTCGCGCGCATGTCGGGTCGCGTGGCCCTCGTGTTCGAGGACCTCGCCCAATCCGTGACGCTGCTCTTTCGCCGCGGCCGCGTCGTCGTGGATGCGGGCATCGTTGGCATTCCGGACGTGACCGTGCGCGCCGAGAGCGAGCTCGTGCTGGCGCTCTCCCGCATGGAGCTGGAGCCACGCTTCGGCCTGCCGGATCCGCGCGGTGACGTGACCAAGCAGGTGCTTCGAGCGACCCAGGACGGGAGCCTGAAGGTCCACGGCCTGCTGCCCTCGCTCCCCCTCGTCGCGCGCTTGACGCGCCGTCTGAGCGTGACCGGCTGAAGCGCCATGTCAGGGCGCGAGGACCAGCGACAAACCAGGATGGGCGCGCCGACGCCACTGCGGCAGACAGGCAGCGAGGGCGCCCCAGAGAAACGACGAAGACCACAACGTGTGAGGCAGCATGAGAGTGAACACTCGTGCAGTGAGGGTAGGTACGGTACGTGAGTCCCTCCGAGACCCGACGCGGCTGCTCTACAACACACTTGCGCGGCGGAGTCGTGACCTCTACCAAACCCCTACAACCTAGGGCGGTAGCAAAGGCAAGCTGGCACATCACATCATACACGTCGTGCACAATCCTAATCCTTAAGC
>JBCCAW010000449.1:0-5070 GCA_039814655.1 Myxococcota bacterium
AGACCTGAGCTCCATCTTGCGCGAGCGTCACCGGCCCAGCGAGGCGGAGCGTGTCGTCGACGGTTGCCGCGGGGCGTCGCTCACGCGGGGAGGGCTGCCCGAGCACCTCGCCGATCGCGGGGCCGTCGAGGAATCTCCGGTAGACGACTAGCCGGTTGTTTCCTGTGTCGGCTACCCAAAGATCAGCGCCCACGAGGAGGACCGCCGCCGGAAGCGACAGCGTCCCGGCGTCTGCGACACTTCGTCCGGCGTTCGCCAGCGTGCCCGCGAAGTCGGCCTGACCGAATACGCCGTCGGCCGGGACGCCGTCCCTCGTCGGAAGCGTGCGCCAGACGAGCACGCGGCTGTTCGCCGTATCCGCAACCACCAGGACTCGCCCGTCCGTTGCGACGCCGGATGGCGAGCGGAGTGTCGAGGCGCCCGCAGCAGCGCCGCCGTTCGGCTCGTCGGAGAAACCATCGCTCTGGCCCAGTACGACCGTCGCGCCGTCGGGGCGCCGCAGCACCACCCTGTGGTTTCCGGCGTCGGCGATGGCGACGGCGCCACCGGCGGCGGCGACGGCCGCCGGTTCGCGCAGCGTCTCCGGGCCGACGCCTCGCCCCGCATTGGGCAAGGCCAAACGACCATTCGGCTGCCCGAGGACCTCCAGCGGCGAAGCGTCGGGGTCAAGGGGCAGCGCCACGCGAAGCACGCGGTGGAACCGTCGGTCGGCGACGAGCAGCGTGTCGCCGTCCATGGCGAGGCCGCTCGGGTCCGCGAGGGCGAAGCCCGCAGCCTCGCTGCTCTGATTGAAGCCCCCGGCGACGAAGCTCCGTTGGCCCAGGATGCCCGAGGCTTCTTCGCCTGCCGCGGCCGACGAGAAGACCAAGACGCGGTGGTTTCCGGGGTCCGAGACCCAGAGCCTCGTCCCGTCAGCACCGGCCGCGACACCCATGGGCTCGGTGAAGCTCCGCGCGGAGATGCCGCCGGCGTTCGCGCCGCCGGAAACGTCGTCCGGCTGACCGATGATGCCGAGGGAGGCACCGCTGCTCACGGCGAAGAGGTGGACGCGATGCGCTCCGTACTCCGAAACGACGAGCGTGTCTGCACCGATGCGCGCGATGGACCAGGGCCGCACCATGTTTGCGGCTCTGGGGCCCGGCAGTGACTCGGTGCCGGCGACGGCACCCGACCGTACGAAGTTGAGCGCCTCCACGGTGTCGAGGTCCGGCTGACCGTACACTGCGACGGCGTGCGGCTCGGACTCGAGATCCCAGCGGACGACACGGTTGTTTTCAGCGTCCGCGACGTAAAGCTCTCCGCCGTCGAAGAGCACGTCCGTGGGCCCGTGAAAGCCGTCGGGATGCACGTCCCGCGCGCCGCGGCCGCGGTTCGGGAGGACGCCCGAGGCGCTCTCCTGTCCGAGCACGTGATCGGCCGCCTCACCGTCCCGCGCGCTCCGGAGGTCGTCCCAGACCAGCACCCGGTGGTTGTGCCGGTCGGCCACCGCCAGGCGCGTCCCCGAAAGAGCCACTCCGGTCGGTCGGAACAGGCCTCTCGCGTCGGCGTCGGCGTAGCCGGTGGGAGCCTCAAGGTCGCCGGCGCCGCCGTTCGGCGACGAGCCCTCTGCGTCGCGTTGTCCGAGGACGAGGTCGGCGCTGCGACCGGTGCTCGGCGCTCCGCGCCACACGAGCACTCGGTGGTTCTCCGTGTCAGCGACGGCGACGAAGCCGCCGTTTAGGGCAACGCCTGCGGGGCCTGAGAGCGTGGCCTTGGTCGGTGGTCCGCCGTCGTTGGCGGTGAACCCTCCGAAGCCTCGCTGTCCGAGTACGGTGGCTGCGCGCGCCCCTAGGGACGAGGCCGCGCCCGGCCCATAGAGCAGGACCCGGGAGTTCGCGCGGTCTGCCACGGCCACGCGTCCGTCCGGAGCCACCGCGACGTCGGCGGGGGCGGCCAGCGTGTCCCCGGTCACGTCGCGGAAGTCGGCTCCCAACCGCGATGCGAAACCCGGCTGTCCGAGTACGACGTCCGCGGGCTCATGGTGGTAGCGCGGCGGCCCGCGCCATCCGAGGAGCCGCGCGCCGTCCTCGAGCCAGAGCATCCCACCGCCACTGGCGAGCTGTTGGCCGCGGCCGATGGTCGAGGCGTCGACGGGGCCTCCCACGACCCGGTCGGGTCCTGGCTGACCCAGCACGGGCCCTCGAAGGGCCGGCGTCGCAAGGGGATCGAGGAAGGTCACCACGCGGCGGCCCACGAGATCACGGATTGCCAGCCCCCCGTCGGGAAGCGCCCCGAGATACGACGGGTTGGCGACGGAGTTCGTCACGGCCCGGATCCGAATGTTGAGGCGATGCGCTGGCGCGGGGTTCACGCGCGGGAGCGACGGCACCCAGTAGACGTCCCGGCCGAAATACCCGGCCACCCAGAGGCCGCCGTTCTGATGAAGGACGCCCCAGGTTTGATAGACCGGCGTCTCGCCCCCGAAAATCTCGCCCACGTCGAAGCGCGGCTGGCCGACGACGCCGGAGGCCGGCTGGCCGAGCCCCGTCGGGAATTCATCCCACGTGAGCACGCGGTTGTTGCGCATGTCTCCAATGGCGAGTCGATCTCCGGACACGTCGATCTGCGCCGGGGTGTCCAGGCTGCCGGCGCTTCTTCCTCCCGCGTTGGGTTCGGCTCCGGCAAAGTCGCTTTGACCCAGCACGAGAGACGCCGGGCTCAGGTCGTCGCGCGGTAGCGGAGTCCACGTGAGCACCCGAGAACCCGTGCTGGCCATGAGACGCGTCCCGTCGGCCCAGAGCGACCGCGGTGGCGCGAAGAGCGCGCTGGACGTTCCGGACAAGTCCGCGTCGAGGGCCGGCTGGCCGAGCACGAAGGAGGGCCGTGCAGCGCCCTCGGGGACTACGTCCTCGTACACGAGAATCCGTCGCCCGTTTGCCACGTACGTCCGCTCCCCGGCCGTGAAGGCGGCCTGGAAGCCGCGGGCTTGGAGGTCGCGGTAGAAACCTGGTTCCGTCGCGGTGGTCGCCGACGGATTCCCGAAGGGCCCGAGCTTGCTCACCGCTGGCGGAATGCGTGTTGGCCCGTAGCGGCCGTTCCCGGGGACGAGCGCGCGGACCCTACCTTCCTCGGCGTTCGCTTCCAGAAGGCGGCTACGGGGCTCGCCAAGACTCACCAGCGCGACGTCGCCGGTGTCGATGTCGGCACTCAGGAATTGAGTAAGCCTCAGGGAAGGGGGGGCCGTGCTCCCGTCAAGCACGCGAATCACGCAGATGCGCGGCTCGACGAACTCCAGAGCCAGCGTCGGGTCGACGACCTGTTCGGGCGTGACCTCGAGCACTGGGCTTTCCCCGCCCTCGGCCAAAGGAGCGTTGATGAGGCACCACTGCGCGCGGCAGCCCTCGGCGAGCTGAAGGCCAGTGCAGAGGCGAGGCCCGGACGTCCCGCCATCGGCGAGAGCGCCGCCGTCGACAAGGTCGCATTCGCAGGCGCTGTAGCGGCGGTCGAAGAGGCAACGCGCGACGCCCTGAGCGCCGGAAGGGCACACGCACGCGCGCTCTGGGCCGTCCGAGCAGGTGTTCCCGAGCCCGCTGCGAGCGCAACCCGCGAGCCCGAGGGTGAGCACACTGGCCCAAAGGGCACACCGGCATCGCAAACCCACCGGTCCATCCTGGCCTGCGGACAGGCCGACGCCAAGCGTGTCGGCGTACGAGACGGGGTTATTCGCGGGCGACCTGCACCAGGTAGTCCTTCAGGTGCCGCGGGGCCGACTCCGCGACCTTCTTCAGCTGCGCTGCGTCGATGAAGCCCATGCGGAAGGCGATCTCTTCGATGCAGCTCACCTGGAGGCCCTGGCGCTCCTGCACCGTGCGGACGAACTCGCCGGCCGCGAGCAAGGAATCGTGCGTGCCCGTGTCGAGCCAGGCGAAGCCGCGGCCGAGGCGCTCGACCTGCAGCGTGCCCTCCTCGAGGTACTTCCGGTTGAGGTCCGTGATCTCGAGCTCCCCGCGCGGCGAGGGCGTCAGCGCCTTCGCGATGGAGCTCGCCCGGCCGTCGTAGAAATAGAGCCCCGTCACCGCCCAGCGCGACTTGGGGTGCTCGGGCTTCTCTACGATGGACAGCGCCTTGCCGCCCTCGTCGATCTCCACCACGCCGTAGCGCCGCGCGTCCTTCACCGCGTAGGCGAAGACCGTCGCGCCGTGCGTGGTCTGCGCCGCCCGCTGAAGCGCGTCCGTCAGCCCGTGGCCGTAGAAGAGATTGTCGCCGAGCACCAGGGCGCAGGGCTCTCCCTTCGCGAAGCTCTCGCCGATGATGAAGGCCTGGGCGAGGCCGTCCGGGGACGGCTGCACCGCGTACTCGATGGACATGCCGAGGGGCGCGCCGTCGCCGAGCAGCCGCTGGAAGGACGGCTGGTCCGGTGGCGTCGTGATGATCAGCACCTCGCGGATGCCCGCGAGCATCAGCGTGCTCAGCGGGTAGTGAATCATCGGCTTGTCGAAGACGGGCAGGAGCTGCTTGCTCACCGCCCGCGTCACCGGGTGCAGCCGCGTCCCGGACCCGCCTGCCAAAATGATGCCCCTCATGTGTCCCTCTCCTCTGCGGCCGCCAGGACCGCACACGTGCGCCGTACCTCGGCGCGCCAGTCGCCTGGCGTGATTCCCAGCGCCGCCGCGGCGCGCGTATCCAGCGTCGAGCGCGAAGGCCGCGGCGCCGGAGCCCCGAAGTCCTCCGTGGAGATCGGGTCCACGGGCACCGGCTCGCCGCCGTGCCTCGCAGCGCGGGCCGCGCATACCTCGGCCGCGAAATCGCGCCAGCTCGCCTCCTCGCCGCCGCCGGTCACGTGCAGTAGCGACGGCAGCGCCTCGCCCGCAGCCTCCCGGCGCACGAGCGAGAGGAGCGCCTCGGCCAGCTGGTCCGCGGACGTGGGCCGCGCGTGCTGGTCGTGCACCACGCGGAGGCGCGGATGCGTGCCGGCGAGGCGCCACATGGTCTTCAGGAAGTTCTTGCCCGTCGCCGAGTACACCCAGCTCGTGCGCACTACGAGGCGGCGTTCGGCCTGCTCGGCAGCGCGCTCGCCCTCGAGCTTGCTCG